>JBBIMS010000008.1:0-15059 GCA_037444285.1 Candidatus Aminicenantota bacterium
ACGCTCATATAACTTCCATTACCATTAGAAGGCAGCTTCTCTCTAAAGCCCAATAAAAGTTTTTTAATAACTCTTTCTTTATTTAAGTACTTCAGGACCTGATTTGTAGCTATCTTGTAAATCCAGGAGTAGAAGTTACTATCTGGTCTAAATCTTTTTTTATTAAGATAAACTTTCAAAAAAACCTCCTGAGTAATGTCATCAGATTTATCAGGGTCTCTGACCATTCTGTTAACAAAGTTAAAGATTCTCTTGTAATTTTCTTTCATCAACATATTAAAAGCCTCATCTTCTCCTGAAATTGCTCTCAATATCAGTTCATTGGCATCCATTTCTCTTTCCATATTTTATTATCCTCCTTCTAAGGAAAAAGTTTCAACCGGCATTAAGCAGTTTTCTGGCAAGGGATTGTTTTTTTCTTTTGAAACTTGTAATATAAATTATAAGGATGAATCCTATAAAGAAGTTAGGGAAATACGAGATATTAAAGCCCATCGGTTCAGGAGGCATGGGTTCAGTTTATCTGGGAAGGGACACCATAATAGGGAGGCTTGTTGCAATAAAAACATTAAATCTTGAAGTTGGGGAGGAGCTTGAAAAAAGTGATATAGACTCATTCTTTAACGAGGCTAAGGTAGCAGGGACCCTCATTCATCCAAATATTGTTACTATTTTCGATGCAGGGATTGAAGAGGGTATCCCCTTCATTGTAATGGAGTTCTTTGACGGTGTTCCCCTTTCAAAATTTCTTGAGACAAGAGAACTTACAACAAAGGAAAAATTGGAGATTCTGGGGAAAATTGGAGAAGCCATAGATTTTGCCCATTCGAAGGGTGTAATTCACAGGGATATAAAGCCTGCAAACATTCTCATAAATGATGATAAAGAAGTCAAAATTGCTGATTTTGGAATAGCAAGAATATTAAGCTCTCAGAAGCTAAAACAGAGTGTTGCAATAGGAACCCCTGCTTACATAGCACCTGAGCAGGCTATTGGAGAGGCAATAGACCAGAGGGCAGATATCTTTTCCTTTGCAGTTGTTGCCTACGAATTGCTATCAGGCGTTGCTCCATTTCTTGGCAATGATTACAACTCCACCCTCTACAATGTCCTTTATGCAGAACCCAGAGAGGCTCGAAGGCTTGAAGATGCTGGCATTGATGAGGAAAAGTGGAAAAAAGTTTTTGAAAGAGCTTTGTCAAAAAAACCTGAGAAAAGGTTTTCAACTGCCAGAGATCTTGTGGAAGCTCTTAAAGAGGTTGTAATATCTGATAGATTGATGAAACCATTAAGGCAAACTGGTAATATTCAGGTCGAAACAAGAACCTTGAGGGTCTCCAGGAGAAGACTGAGAGCAGGTAATCTCTTATTCTCAATTTTAAAACCAATGAAATCGTTATCCAATGCGATAAAGGAGTCCTTTGCCAATTTGTCAGTTTTAACGCGCATTGTATTTGTTGCTATAATAGCACTTTTAATTCTAATTCCAACAATTTTTTTATTAGCTCCTATTAAGAAAGAAGAAAAAAAGGAAGCAATTCCTCCTGTGAAGATCTCAGAGGAGATTCCTATTAAGGAAGAGCCCCCTCCACCACCTCCTCCAGAAACTGTTTCTCCAAAGCCTCAGGAAGTAATCCTCCAGATATTTTCAGATCCTCCCCATGCAAAGGTTATCATAGATGGAGAGGAAAAAGGTGAGACCCCACTTTTTATTCCAAGAATAGGTGAATCAGAAATTACAATAAGATTGGAAAAAGAGGGTTATCTTCCTGTGACAAGGAAAATCAAAATTGACCCATCTGAAGGAGATAAAAGAGTTGAGATAAATTTAAAACCCCTTCAGGCTATTTCAATGAATATAAATGTGATTTCTGAGCCTGAAGGAGCAAAGGTTTTCATAAATGGGAGAATTGTTGGGACAACCCCCCTCAAATCCTACCCCTCTCTTATGGAACCTATCAAATTGCCATTGAAAAGGAAGGGTATAAACCAAAGTATGATGAGATAAAGGTCTTCAAAGGGGGAAAACAAACCCTGTCATTTGTTCTGGAGCCTGTTCAGAAAATAGAGGAAAGGAGGCTTCCTGTTGAAGGAGAGCTTGTGGAGATAAATGAAAAAGTTATAAGACCCAAAAAGATTTCTGGTGAATACCCTACAACACCCACCAACTTCAGAAAAAAAGGGAAATTTTCAGTGACCATTTCCTTCATTGTAGATGAGAAGGGAGATGTTAGAGAGGTTAGTGTAGAAAAGAGCTCTGGTGAACCTGAGCTGGACAGGGTTGCGGTAAAGGCTATCCAGGGATGGAAATTCACTCCACCTACCCTTGAAGGTATTAAAGTGAAAGTAAGAAACAGGCAGATCTTCACATTTGTGATCGAATGAGAATAACTCTATCATAATGAAAAAGCCTTTTCTTTCTCCGAGCAAGATACTACCACTAAGCTTTCTGATGGTTATATTATCAGGAACAATTCTTCTACTCCTTCCAATTTCAGCCCATAGAAACTTGAACTTTATAGATGCTTTATTCACAGCAACCTCTGCCACCTGTGTTACAGGACTTACTGTTTTTGATGTTGGGAAAACATTCACCCTCTTTGGGCAGTTAATAATTCTCCTTTGCATTCAGATTGGCGGGCTCGGTTTAATGACATTCTCCTCCCTTGTTGCGATCCTTATGGGAAGAAGTTTATCCTTTAAGGACAGAACCCTTGTAATAGAATCCTTCTTACCCTTTCCTGTTAAAGGGATTCCAAATATTATAAAACAGATTATCCTTTACACATTTCTGATAGAGCTTCTCGGCGGAATCTTTCTTTTCCTAAGTTTTTCAAAAAGATTCCATTTCTGGGAAAGTCTAAAGTTCTCAATTTTCCATTCAGTCTCAGCTTTTTGTAATGCAGGTTTCTCCCTTTTCTCAGACAATCTGTATTCCTTCAGAGAGGATGTCCTTTTCAATATAACTGTAATTTTTTTAATTTTCCTTGGTGGGATTGGATTCTTCCCACTGAAAGTTATCGCTGGATTCATAAAGGCAAAGATGAAAAAGGAAAGGTTCAAACCACCCCTCCATTTCAAAATTGTTATACTAACTTCCTTCTTTCTTATTCTTACAGGAGCCCTCGTCTTTTCTCTACTTGAATGGAATAACACCCTTAAAGAACTCTCCCTCAAGGGGAAAATACTCGCATCAATATTTCAAGCTGTCACTCCAAGGACAGCAGGGTTTAATACAGTCAATATTTCAATGCTTGCCAGTGGAACAACCCTTTTAATTATGATTTTAATGTTTATAGGTGCCTCTCCAGGTTCAACAGGAGGTGGAATCAAGACAAGCACCTTTTTCATTCTTCTCTATCAAATCAAGAGCAGGCTAAAGGGAGAAAAAGGCATATTATTCTCAGCGAGAAGAATCCCCCAAGATATTGTGAGTAAAGCCTTTATGGTCTTCTTTGTTTCAATAGGTATTGTCATCCTATCATCCTTTTTAATTCTTACCTTCCAGAAAGGTGGAAAGTTCGATGTTCTAATTTTCGAGGTTTTCTCAGCCTTTGGAACTGTGGGACTCTCAAAAGGAGTAACCCCCTTTCTAAATTCCATATCGAAGATTATAATAATATTGACCATGTTTATTGGAAGAGTGGGACCTGTCACCCTTGTTTACACCCTTAGAGAACCGAAGGAAATGGAAGGGATAACATATCCTGAGGAAAAGGTTATGGTTGGATAAATATGGATAGAATTCTTACTTTTAATTTTTCAATTAATCGGAGGAAAAAATGAAGAAATTTGTTGTCATAGGTCTTGGAAGTTTTGGAATAAATATTGCAAAAGCCCTGGCAGAAAATGGAAATGAGGTTCTGGCAATTGACTATGAAATGGAAAAAGTGAATGCTATTAAAGACTATGTTTCTGAAGCAATCCAGGCAGATGCCACCAAAAAGGAAGTTCTCGAAAGCCTTGACCTAAACGATGTTGATGCAGTAATTGTAAGTATTGGACCAACAATGGAACCAAGCATTTTTGTTGTTCATTATCTCAAGGAGCTGAAGGTTAAGAATGTAATTGCAAAAGCTCTTTCTGAAGACCATCTTAAAATCCTTGAGATCGTGGGCGCAGATAAGGTGATCTATCCTGAAAAGGATGAGGCAATAAGACTTGCAAATGTATTAACTTCAACAAATATCCTTGAATATTTGCCAATTTCCAATGATTTCACAATAGAAGAGATTGCACCGCCATCAGAATTTGTAGGGAAGAATTTGAGGGAACTCGATCTGAGGAAAAAGTTCAATGTTCTTATAATTGGAATAAGAGACACATTGAAGGATGAAATTTCAATTGCTCCAAACCCTGACTCAACAATAAAAGAAAGTGACTCTCTTATTGTGGCCGGGAAGAAGAAGGACCTTGAAAGACTCTCTTCCCATTTATAAATTTAGCGAAATCTAACAATTGCAAAAACAGGGCAGACAGGTTCACATGCCCCACAATCTGTGCATTTTGATGCATCAATACAATATTTTTCTCCGCATTCATCTATTGCCTCTTCCTCGCATACAATCATACATTCTGCGCAAGAAATACAATCATCGGTAATATAATATGAACCCATTTAACCTCTTCCCATTATCTCCTTCTCTTTTGCGGATGCGATTTCATCTGCTTTTTTAATAAAGTTATCAGTAATCTCCTGGAGTTTCTCAAGAGACTTAAATTTATCATCTTCAGAAATCTTCTTATCCTTTTCCAGAGCCTCTATCTGTTCCTTGGAATCCCTCCTTATAGTCCTTATGGATGCCTTCTCGTCTTCAAGCATCTTTTTAACAATCTTTGCCAACTCCCTTCTTCTTTCCTCGTCAAGGGGAGGAATTGGAACTTTCAAAACTCTACCATCATTTACAGGATTAAGACCAATATTCGCTTTAAGAATAGCCTTTTCAATTGCACTGGCAAGGGATGGTTCCCAGGGCTGAATCACTATAAGAGAGGGATCTGGAATCTGAATAGTTGCGACCTGATTTATTGGGGTTGGGTTTCCGTAATAATCAACAGTTATATCTTCGAGAAGGGCAATTGATGCTCTCCCGGTTCTAAGTTTTGAAAGCTCCTTTTTAAAATGCTCAATTCTTGCTTCCATTTTTTTCTTTGTGTTATTTAGAATTTCATTCACCATCTCCTCTCTCCTAAATTTATTTTCAACTAATACAACTTCCTATTTTTTCTCCGTAAACAGCTTTTATTATGTTCCCCTTCTCCTTTATACTGAAAACAATTATTGGGAGCTTATTCTCCATGCAGAGGGAAATTGCAGTCGCATCCATAACCTTCAACCTTTCGTCAATGACCTGAAGGTAAGAGAGGTCATCTATTTTTACTGCTTCTTTGTCCACCAATGGGTCTGCAGTGTAAATTCCATCAACTTTTGTGGCTTTCAATAGGACATCTGCATGGATTTCAATTGCCCTGAGGGCTGCTGCTGTATCTGTTGTAAAATGAGGATTCCCTGTCCCTGAAGCAAAGATCACAATCCTTCCCTTCTCAAGATGTCTTATAGCTCTCCTCCTTATGAATGGCTCTGCAACAGGTCTTATCTCAAGGGCAGATATAAGTCTTGTTACTAAGCCCCTTTTCTCGAGAGCTTCTTGAAGCGCTATACCATTTATTATGGTTGCCAGCATCCCCATGTAATCTGCTGATGCTTTATCAATTCCCAACTCTTCAGCCATAGCCCCTCGGAATATATTACCTCCTCCTGGAACAATGGCAATCTCAACTCCAAATTTGTGAATCTCTTCAAGTTCTTCTGAGATGTTGGCAATTGTATCTTTATCAATACCGTAAGGTTTATCCCCCATCAAGGATTCTCCACTGAGCTTCAGAAGTATCCTCTTATATTTGGGGAAAGCCCTCATATTATATATTTTCTAAATCCTCTCCAAGCTGAAACCTTACAAACCTTTTAACAACTATATTCTCTCCGAACTTGTGAATATAGCCCATTATCAAATCTCTAACCTTTAGCTTATCATCCTTTACAAAGGGCTGATCTAAAAGACATACTTCCTCGTAGAACTTTTTCAGTTTCCCCTCAACTATCTTCTCAATTATATTTTCTGGCTTCCCTGAATCTTTTAACTGGCTTCTGTAAATTTCCTTCTCTTTCTCAATAACTTCAGCAGGAATTTTTTCCTCTGAAACCCATTTTGGGTTGAGAGCAGCTATGTGCATGGCGATATCCTTCACAAGGTTAAGAAATTCGGAGTTCTTTGCCACAAAATCTGTTTCACAGGCAACCTCAACAAGAACACCTATCTTCCCATTGGAGTGAACATATGCACCGATTGCTCCCTGATTTGTCTCCCTTCCCAATTTTGATTGAGCCTTCTGATACCCTTTTATTCTTAGAATCTCCTCTGCTTTTTTTATATCACCTTTTGCTTCCTCAAGAGCTCGTTTGCACTCCATTATACTTATTCCAGTCTTTTCCCTCAGTTCCTTTACTATATCAATACTTATTTCCATTTTTTCTCTCCTGCTAAACAAAATTTTATCATTGCTAAACCTGCGAAGGGGCTGGAGAAGCAGATTCTACCTCTTCTTTCGGCTGGACAGACTCAGCAATTCTTCTGCTTTTCCCTTCTATTATTGCATCTGCAATTTTTGTCATGTAAAGCTTCACAGCTCTTATAGCATCGTCATTACCTGGAATTACATAATCCACAAGATCAGGATCACCATTGGTGTCAATAACAGCTACCACTGGGATTCCAACTTTCCTTGCTTCTGTCACAGCAATGACCTCCTTTGCTGAATCTATAACAAAAAGAACCCCTGGCAGGGTCCTCATGTTTTTTATCCCGGAAAAATTTCTTTGAAGCTTCTTAATTACCTTCTCAAGCCGTGATTGTTCCTTTTTTGAAAGTAATTCCCACCTTCCATCTACCTTCATCTCTTCCAGATCAATTAACTTATCTATGCTCTTTCGAACAACAGGAAAATTGGTCAGCAGTCCTCCAACCCATCTTTGATTAACATAAAAAGCTTCTGCTCTTTTTGCTTCTTCCTCTACAATATCCTGAGCTTGTTTCTTTGTTCCCACAATTAGAATATCCTTCCCTTCAGCAACTTTGTTGGATATGAACTCCAGTGCCTCCATGAAAAGTTTCTGAGTTTTCTGGAGGTCAATTATATGAATTCCATTCCTCTCTCCATAAATATATTCCTTCATTTTGGGATTCCATCTTTTTGTCTGATGTCCAAAATGGACTCCCGCTTCAAGGAGTTCTTTAATTGTAACAGATGGCAACTTTACCTCCTTATCTCTTGTGATATTGTGGAGCTTTCCTCGCCCCTCTCAAACCATACTTCTTCCTTTCCTTTTCCCTTGGATCCCTTGTCAGAAGACCAAACTTTTTAAGAACATCCCTCAACTCTGGATTGAACTGGCATAAAGCCCTTGCTATACCCAACTTAATCGCATCAGCCTGACCTGATACTCCTCCCCCATCAACCCTGATGAAAAGGTCTACCTTGTCAGCTGTTTCTGTAACATTCAAGGGTTGTTTTATAATTTCCCTTAGAGTAGGAATACTGAAATAATCCTCAAATGTTCTGTATCTTTTATTTACAACAAGATTTATCACACCTTTTCCAGGTCTGATATACACTCTTGCAACGGCTGTCTTTCTCTTCCCTGTTCCATAATATTGAATCTCAGCCATATTCTATCTCCTTAATTCCATTCCAGAATTTTGGGGTTTTGAGCAGAATGGGGATGGGAAGGGCCCCTATAAACTTTTAGTTTCTTGATAAGCTTTCTTCCGAGCTTGTTCTTTGGTAGCATTCCCCATACAGCCTCTCTTATCACTTCCTCAGGTTTTCTTTCCAGCATTTCCTTAAGAGTGAATTCCCTCAAATTTCCAAGATATCCTGAGTGGTATCTATAAAGCTTCTCCTTGAGCTTTTTCCCTGTAATTCTTATCTTATCTGCATTTACAACCACCACGAAATCCCCAACATCCATGAATGGGGAAAAATTTGGCTTGTGTTTTCCTCTGAGAAGGGATGCAATTTTACTCGCCAGCCTGCCGAGGGTTTTCCCCTCAGCATTGATCTCCCACCACTCTCTTACTATTTCCTTACTTTTTAAATGTTTTGTCATTTCCATCTTCTTCTCGCTCTTTACCTTATGGAATTTTTAAAACATAAGGTATAGTATTTTATTATTGACAATTTCCTTCAATTTGTCAACTGAATCCCTTACACCCGAAAAAATTTTGAAAATCCTTTAAAAAGAATACATTTGACTTGTTTCCATTTAATCTATTACAATTAATTTTTGAGGAGAGATAATGATTTTCAATGGGATGGAACCATCTCCAGTAATATCAAAAGGCATAATCGACCTCATTTCCCAGACAGGAACTGTTGCGAGAATTGTTTTGATAATCCTTCTAACCTTTTCCGTCATTTCGTGGGCAATAATTTTCTATAAACTAAGAATCCTTTCAAAAGCGAAGGGACAATCCTATGATTTTTTAACTTATTTCAGGAAGAGCAGAAAATTCTCTGATATAAACTTTTCTTCTGAAAGATTCAAATTTTCACCACTTGTTTCAATTTTCAGGGCGGGATACAATGAGATAAATTTCCAGATTTCCCATCAGGAAGAGGGTAAAAATTCCTTAAATCTCGAATCCCTTCAGAGAGTTCTCCTCAGAATTTCCAATAAAGAGATAGAAAAACTGGAAAATTTTATGGGATTCCTTGCAACAACTGGTTCTGTAACTCCATTTATCGGGCTATTTGGAACTGTTTGGGGTATTATGGATTCTTTCAGGGAGATAGGGATGAGGGGCTCTGCAAGTCTTGCTACAGTTGCACCCGGGATAGCAGAGGCTCTAATTTCTACCGCTGCAGGTCTTTTTACCGCTATCCCTGCAGTTATCTTCTACAATCATTTTCTAAGACAGATCAAATCCATTGTTAATGAAATGGAAAATTTTATCCTTGAATTTATTAATTTGACTGAAAAGTTGTTTCTGTAATGGCTTTAAAATTCGAGAGGGAAAGGGTAAAGTTAGAATCTGCTCTATCGGAGATTAACATGATTCCTCTAATAGACATAATGCTTGTCCTCCTTATTATATTCATGATCACAGCGCCGATGATGCACTCAGGAATTGAAGTTAATCTTCCAAAAGCTGAAACCAGAACATCTCCTGCAGAGGAAAGAATGATAATTACCATTACAAAGGACAGGAGAATCTACATTGAAAACACCCCTGTAAACCTTCAAAATGTTGAGGATAGATTGAGGGAATATTTCTATGGAAAGGAGAGAAAAGTTGCCTTTATAAAGGGAGACAAAAGTGTTCCTTACGGATTTGTGATCTCAGTTATAGACAGAATTAAGAAAGCAGGAGCGGAGAATGTTGGACTGATAGTTGAGTATGAGGAAAAGAGATGACAGAGAAAAATCGGTTCATAAAAATGGTTGGATTTTCCATTATATTCCACCTTTTTCTTTTTTCATCCTTCATCATAAATTTTCCAACAAAAAAAGGAGAATCAAAGAAGATTTATTATGTTGATCTTATAGAGATAAAAAGTGGAGGTTCTAAGGGAGGAGGCTCATCAATGCCCCCCTCTGGCTCCATGAGGGATCTGACTGTAAAAAAAGAACCTGAACCAGAGAATGTTTTGAGGTATCCTGTGAAAAGACCAAAAAAGGAACCCGAAAAGAAGAAAACGGTTATTTCAAGACCAGAAAAATCAAGGCAAAAAAGGGAGACAACTTTTGACCCTACAAAAAGGGAATTGACAACCGGTCTTGAAGAAGGTTTTGGAAGCGGAGAAGGATTTGGGAGTGGAGAGGGCGGAATACCTGGATTTCCTTATTACTATTATATTCAAATTTTAAGGGACAGGGTCTCCTCCAACTGGTTCAAAGCCCTTGTGCCACCAGGAGTTTCAGGAACTTATAAAGTTGTAATTTTTTTCAAGATAAAAAGGAATGGGGAGGTGGATGAGATTAAAATTGAGGAGAGTAGTGGGCTTGAATCTCTTGACTTATCAGCATTAAGGGCTGTAAAATTTTCTATTCCCTTCCCTCCTCTTCCGAGGGAATACGAGGGAGATTATTTGGGAGTTCATTTTCAGTTTGAGTTCAGAAAATGAGGAAAGTTTTTAGAAGATCTAACATAATGATAGGAGTGCTGTTGATTTTTATGATTTTTATATTCTGGAAAATCTCAAACCCCCAGCAGGAGGTAATAATAAAGATAAGGGAAGGGGTTTCCCTCATACCTGTTGCAATTCCTGAATTTATTGTGAAAAACAGGAATGACTTAGCAACTGAATGTGCAAAAATTATTCATAGAACTCTCTGGGAAGATCTCGAATTTTCAAGAGTATTCTCTTTAGTTCCGAGAGACCTTTATCCTCCAATCTCTTCCTCAGGTAAGATAAATTTTGGAGCTTGGAAGGATCTTCAAGCAAACATAATAGTTACAGGAGAGATTGAATCTCCTGCAGAAGGGAGGATATCCTTTACTGTCAAGGCATGGGATGCGAAATCAGGAGGATATATATTTGGTAAAAGTTATGGGGGGAAGGCTGAGGAAGCAAGAGCGATTGCCCACAGAGTTGCAGACCAGATGATGATGAATTTTGGAGAAAAACCCCTCTTCACTTCAAAGATTGTTTTTGTTTCTGATAGAGATGGTAATATGGAAATTTATATGATGGACTGGGATGGATACAATCAAATAAGGCTTACTTTCAACAATGTTGTCGATACCCTCCCTTCAATTTCTCCCGATAAAAAGGTTATTGCCTATACATCTTACAGAAAGTTGAATCCTGATCTTTATCTTTATAACATTTTCGAGGGAAAAAATATTGCTTTATTTTCAGGAGGACTTAACTACTCTGCAGATTTCTCCCCTGATGGGAAAAAAATTGCCTTTGTCTCAAGCAGGGATGGAAGTGCGGAAATTTACATTGCAAATGTTGACGGAACAAATTTAAAGAGAATTACTTTCAATCCTGCCATTGACACTTCTCCCAGCTGGTCTCCCAGTGGAAGAGAGATAGCCTTCACATCTGACAGGAGTGGTTCCCCCCAGATTTATATAATGGATTCCGATGGCGCTAATGTGAGAAGGCTATCTTTTGAAGGAACTTACAACGATTCTCCTGCATGGTCCCCTGATGGCGACAGGATTGCTTATGTTTCGAGAATAAACAACTCCTTTGACATCTATGTTTACAACTTAAGAAATAGTACTGTAACAAAGATAACTGAGGAGTCAGGAAGAAATGAAAATCCAAGCTGGTCCCCTGATGGGAGGCACTTGGTTTTTGCATCCAACAGGAGTGGCTCCTATCAGATTTACATTGTTGATTACGATGGTTTAAATCTTAGAAGGCTGACAAATTCAGGAAACAATAAAATGCCAAAATGGTCGAAAAGTTAGAAATAAATTATAAGGAGGAAGTATGAAAAAATTTTTGGTATTGGTGAGCATCGGGGCTCTTTTGGTTTCATTTCCAGCATGTAAGAAGAAGGTTGAAGTCACACCTCCACCACCTCCTCCAGCTGTTGAGGAAAAGCCAAAGGCAGAACCTGAAAAAGTTCCAACAATTAAAGAACCAGAGCTAACAGAGGAAGAAATTTTCAGAATGAAGAGTCTCGAGGAACTGAACAGAGAGTCTCCTCTCCAGAGAATTCATTTCGATTTTGACAAATACTTCATAAGGGAAGATGCAAAACCTATTCTTGAAAAGAATGCTGAGTGGCTCAAGAAATTCCCATCTGTGAAGATTCTTATTGAGGGGCATTGCGATGAAAGGGGGACAGAAGAATACAACATGGCTCTTGGAGAGAAAAGGGCAAAGAGCACAATGAATTATCTGATCTCCCTTGGAATATCTCCTGAAAGAATAAAGATAATAAGCTATGGAAAAAGCAGACCTCTTGATCCCGGACATAACGAGGAGGCATGGGCTCTGAACAGGAGAGCTGATTTTGTAATAATTGAAAAATGAAAAAATATGTAGTAGCCTTTTTACCCCTCCTCCTTCTCTTTACAGGAGCGAAAAAGAAAGAGTATGAGCTTATAATTGATGAAATAAAGAATCTTACCGCACGAATTTCAGCTGTTGAAAAGAGGCTCGATACTAATTATAGCGATGTTTTGCAGATTTACCAGAGTGTTAAACTTATTTCAGAGCAACTTCAGCAGATTCAGAAGGATTTGCTTGAAATGAAGGAATACACTGACTCCAATACAACGAGAATAACCTCTATTGAGGAGAAATTTTCCCAGATTCAGTC
The DNA here is from genome assembly GCA_037444285.1 of Candidatus Aminicenantota bacterium. GTDB lineage: Bacteria > Acidobacteriota > Aminicenantia > JBFLYD01 > JBBIMS01 > JBBIMS01. Next base: position 12,347 of record JBBIMS010000008.1, read on the forward strand.
AATGCTTTCCAACATCACTCAATTCCTCCAGAGAATTCCCGCTCCCGAAATACCATCTGCTACAACTCAGGAACAGGTGCCAGCCACAACAGAAGTCTCTCCCCTCCAAGCTTATTACACAGCTTACTCCGATTACATAAAAGGAAATTACTCCCTTGCAATTGCTGGATTCAGGGATTTTTACGAGAAAAATAGAAATTCTCCCATGGCTGACAATGCCCTCTACTGGATTGGCGAGTGCTATTACAGTCAGGGTAGGTATGAAGATGCGATAAGGGAATTTGATAATTTGATAAATAATTACCCGAAGGCTGACAATATTCTTACTGCATATCTCAAAAAGGGGTATGCTCTTATTGAGCTGAGAAGATACCTTGAGGCTAAAAGTGTTCTTAAAGAGCTAATCCAGAAAGCTCCCCTTTCAGAGGAAGCTAAACTTGCTGAGCAGAAACTGAAGACCATAGAGTAAAGATGAAAGATATTAATAGCCTTAACAGAGTTATACTGGTTGGGAGGATCGGGAAAAAACCTGAGATAAGATATTCTGCCCAGACCCAGAGACCAGTAGCAAGATTCACCCTTGCAACAAATGAGGTTTATATCAATAGAAATACCAACGAAAAAGTCCAGAGAACAGAGTGGCATAAAGTTTACATGTGGGGTCCTCTTGCAGAGTTTGCATCCCAGTATCTAACAACAGGGAGGCTGATCCTTGTTGAGGGAAAACTAAGAAGCAGGGAGTGGCAGGACAGAAATGGAGTGAAGAGAATCTCCACAGAGATAGAGGCACAGAGTGTTGTGCTTCTTGGAAGAAGGGAAGAAATAAGTGAGATGGAAGAGCCTATTGTAACTCCTGAGCCACCTGAAGAATTTTTACCAGAACCAGTAATAGATGAAACTCCGCCTGATGAAGAAGAGCCTCCATTTTAGCTCTGACAGGGGTAAAGAATTTAATGAAGAATAAAAAGAGGATAGCTTTAAATTCATTATGGATAGCCAAAAAAGCTATTATAAAAAAAGGAGGATAGAATGGGGCTTCTAAAAGAAAAGGACAAAGAGATTGTAAAAAAAGAATTTTCAAAACTGAAAAATGATGTAACTTTAATTGTTTTCACTCAGGAGCTTGAATGCGAATATTGCAAGGAGACAAGGGAACTTGTCGAGGAACTTTCCACCCTTTCCGATAAAATTAAAGTGGAAGTATACGACTTTGCCATTGACAAGGAAAAAGTTAATGAATATGGAATAGACAAGATCCCAGCCATTGTTGTTAAAGGTGTGAGAGACTACGGAATAAGGTTTTATGGAATACCAGCTGGTTATGAATTTACAACATTGATAGAGGATATTATAGATGTATCCACTGGAGAATCGGGACTTTTAAATCAGACAAAGGAAAAGATACACACAATTGACAAACCAGTCCATATTCAGGTATTTGTCACACCAACATGCCCCTTCTGCCCTGCAGCTGTAAGAACTGCCCATAAAATGGCTATTGAAAGCCCTCTAATAAGAGCTGACATGGTTGAGGCAATAGAGTTTCCCCATCTCGCCCACAAGTATGGAGTGATGGGCGTTCCAAAGGTTGTAATAAATGACAAAATCTCCTTTGAAGGAGCTCTTCCTGAACCTCATTTCCTCCAGCATGTTCTCCTCGCTATAGGGAGTGTTTAAATGAATGTTGAAAGGACGCTTGCCATAATTAAACCCGATGCAGTTAAAAAAAGAGTTATAGGAAAGATAATAGAGAGAATAGAAAGGGAAGGTTTTCTAATTAAAGGTATGAAAATGCTTCATCTTACAGAGGAGAAGGCAGGGCAGTTCTACATTGTCCACAAAGATAAGCCATTTTATGAAAGTCTGAAAAGATTTATGTCATCAGGAGAAATAGTTGTAATGGTTCTGGAAAGGGAAAATGCCATAGAACACTGGAGAAATGTGATGGGGAAAACAAATCCTGCTGAGGCAGAAGATGGAACAATAAGGGCTGAGTTGGGAACAAATATTGAAAAGAATGCAGTCCATGGCTCTGACTCTCAAGAGAGTGCTTTGAAAGAAATATCCTTCTTTTTCAGTGAATGGGAACTGGTTTAAAGGGAGAGTCTCTACCTTTAATAAGGATAAATTTTCCAGTAAATAAATCCATAGAGGATTCTCTTAAATCAATTAAAGCTCTTTTTAACTTTTACGGAATTCCTCCTTCTGAAGCAGAGGAGATAAAGGGAAAAATTTTGAAATTACTTAGAGATTTTGAATTCATTGAGAAAGAAGGAAGGATTGACATTGATGTCATTCCTAAAAAAGGAATTGTTGAGATTGAAATATCAATTAAAGAAGAATGGATTAAAAAAAACATCTCCTTTTCTTTTGAGTCAAAAAAAATCAAAATAATTAAAATATGGAGAAAGGGGGAAAAAATAATAAAAATTGGAGTTTCGAAGGAAAGTTCATCGAATTTCAAATAATAGAGGATCTCCAATCTTCAAATTTTCTCTATCCCCTTTCCCCCCTTTAATCTCAAGCACATAGAGAGCGGGTTTAGAAGGGTAATAGACCTCACATGGCTCAACTCTACAGGGAGGGACATTCCTCTCTATATGAACAATTTTTTTATTCTTCCCAATCCAGATAATATCCAGGTTAATAAGGGTGTTTTTCATCCAGAATCCGTGTTTTTCTTCATTTTCAAAAATAAAAAGCATCCCATAAT
>JBBIMS010000008.1:15077-16438 GCA_037444285.1 Candidatus Aminicenantota bacterium
TCGAAACATGAGCCCCTTTGCCCTCTCCTCATCAGTTATTGCAAGTTCTGCAGTTATAATCTTACCATTGGGTAAAAAAACCTTTGTAAACTTTTTCTCAAAGGGGATAACAAAGTTAGTTAAAAGAAGAAAAAATAAGAAATATTTTTTCATTGAACTTTTATTAGGGGGACAAACCTTACAGGAATAAGGATTTCCTCATCAATCTTTTCATCTCTTTTCCTTATCCTTACAATCTCCTGGGAATATGTCCCAACAGGAATAACAAGGATTCCATTGTTGGAAAGCTGCTCTATAAGTGCAGGTGGAACCCTTGGAGATGCAGCAGTTACAATGATTCTTTCGTAGGGAGAAAATTCCTTCCATCCGTAAGTCCCATCACCTATTAAAAATCTTATGTTATTATATCCAAGGGAGGACAGGACTTCCTGAGCTTTTAAAGAAAGGGACTCTATAATTTCAACTGTGTAGACTTCCTTTACAATCTCAGCAAGAATAGCAGACTGGTAACCTGAGCCCGTTCCAATCTCAAGAACTTTGCAATTCTCATCAAGTTCAAGAAGTTCAGTCATATAAGCCACAATAAATGGCTGGGAAATTGTTTGTTCCTCTCCTATGGGAAGGGGATGATCTTCATAGGAATAGATCCTATAATTCTCTGGAACAAATAAATGCCTTGGGACTTTCTCCATGGCTTTGAGAACCTTTTCTTCCCTTATACCCCTTTTTTCAATCTGCTCCCTCACCATCTTTTTCCTTGCCTTTTCCCATTCAATATCCTTTTTCACTTCAATAAGCTTTTGCAAAATAAACAAGGGTTGAAGGAGATGATCCGCATACAATGCAGGATAATCCCTTCTCAGGAGAAGAGTTTAAAGGTATAACTCTTATTGTTGCAGTTGTCTCCTCTTTTATTTGCCTCTCGCACTCAGAAGAGCCACACCAGGGAGAAATTATAAATCCCCTCTTCTCCTCCATTATTCTTTTGAACTCTTTGTAATCATTTGTTTTAAATGTGTTCTCTTCAGTGAATTTTTTTGATTTTTGAAAGAGATTCCTTTGAATTTCAGTGAGAAGCTCCTTAATACTTTCGACCACGCTTTCCCTTGGAGTAACAATCCTTTCCCTTGTGTCCCTTCTCGATATTGTAATCTCCTTCCTCTCAAAATCCCTTGGACCTATTTCGATTCTGATAGGAACACCCCTCATCTCCCACTCGGAAAATTTCCAACCGGGTGTGTACTCATCCTTTTTATCAAGGAGTGTCCTTATGTCGGCTGATTTTAAAGAAGAAAGAACTTCTTCTGAATAAGGAAGAATATCCTTTGTCCAATCTCCCTTTGGAATCGGGATTATAACAA
>JBBIMS010000009.1:0-8992 GCA_037444285.1 Candidatus Aminicenantota bacterium
ATTGTAAAATCTTCGTTCCTCTTTGATGGAGAGGAAATTAATCCATTTGTTTGGAAGAAACTTATTGAGAGAGGCTTGCAGCTACTTACAGATGAAAAGGATTCATCCCTTGCAATCAAAAGAATCTTCAGAAACTCTGACAGAGCTGGAATAAAGATAAATACAATTTCAGGAAAGATGCTTACAACAATACCTTCCTGCGGTCTTTCCCTTGCATCCATTCTTATATCAGGTGGGCTAAACCCTGACAATATATTTATATGGGATAGAACAAATTCTGAACTCAGGAAAGCTGGCTATAACCTTAATTACTCTGGAAAGGGGGTTAAAATTCTTGGAACAGATACATATGGAGTAAGTTATGACGAAGAATTGGTTGAGTATAAAAGTATAGGAAGTTTATTCTCAAAGATACAAAAGAACTATATAAATGCATCAGTAAGTCTTGCTGTTCTTAAAGACCATGGTATGACAGGTATAACAGGTGTAATGAAGAATTATTACGGAGCAATCCATAACCCTAATAAGTATCATGATGGAAGAGGAGATCCCTATATTCCTGACCTTTTCTCATGCCCTATAATAAAAAATAAACATAGGTTAGCAATACTGGATGCTACAAAGGTTCAATTCCACAGAGGTCCTGGCTATAATCCGAGATATTGCGAGAAATACAATTCAATCCTCCTCAGTTTTGATCCTGTTGCCATTGATTATGTTGGCTGGAAGATAATCGAGGAGATAAGAAAGAAGAAAGGGTTGAAAAGCCTTGCTGAGGAAGGAAGGGAGCCAAGATGGATTTACACAGCCTTTAAATCAAATTTAGGAGTCTCAGACCCTTCTCAGATAAAAATAATCGAGGAGGAAATTTAAAATGAAAAGAAGGGATTTTTTCAAAAATATAGGGACACTCTCTCTCTGTCCATATTTACCGTCTTTGTTTTCAGGGATTGCAGAGGCAATCCTTTTTTCACAAGAGGCTTCCCTCTCCATGGAAGAAGCAAGATATTACAAGAAACTTCCTGATATGGAGGTTGAGTGTGAGCTCTGTCCAAGGAAATGTGTTGTTGGTGATACTGAAAGGGGTTACTGCGGAGTAAGGGAGAATAGGAAAGGGAAGTATTTAACTCTTGTCTATGGAAAGCCATGTTCAGTAAATGTTGATCCCATTGAAAAGAAACCCTTCTTCCATTTTCTTCCCGGAACATCCGCATTCTCCCTTGCAACAGCTGGGTGTAATGTCAATTGCAAGTTTTGCCAGAACTGGGAAATTTCCCAGGTAAGACCTGAACAGGTGAGTAGTATTGATCTTCCACCTTCAAGGGTTGTTCACTACGCAAGGCAGTATGGATGCTCTTCAATCTCTTACACATATTCTGAGCCTGTTATATTTTTTGAATATATGTTTGATTGCTCAGTGGAAGCAAGAAAAGCAGGGGTCAAAAACACAGTAGTTACCAATGCCTACATTCAGTTGAAACCATTGGAAGACCTCTGTAAAGTTGTTGATGCAATTAAAGTTGACCTCAAAGCCTTTAGGGAGAGTTTTTATAAAGATATTGTTAAAGGGGAACTGAAGCCTGTTCTCGATTCAATCAAAAAAATATATGAGATGGGAGTATGGCTTGAAATTGTCTATCTTGTAATTCCTGGTTTTAATGATTTTCCAGAGGACATAAGGAAAATGGCAAAATGGTTCAAAGAGGAGATCTCTGATCTTGTCCCAATTCATTTCACAAGATTCTATCCAATGTATTTAATGAGAAATATTCCACCCACTCCTGTAAAGACTCTTGAAGACTTGAGAAAAATAGCAATGGATGAGGGTTTGAAATATGTTTATGTGGGAAATGTTCCAGGGCATGAAGGAGAAAGCACCTATTGCCATTCCTGCAAAAAAGTCCTTATAAAAAGGAGAGGATATTCCATCCTTGAATACAATCTAAAGGGGAATAAATGTAAATTCTGCGGAACAAAGATTCCAGGGATTTTTGGATAGTTAAATATTGAATTTATTGTAGAAATTGAAGCTTTGAGTGCTTTTTAAATTTTCTACACCGACTTTCTTTCGAGGAGTCTCTTCTTCGTGTAAGGGATAAGTCCTCCGGCATCAATTATTGCCTGTCTTGATTTTGGAAGGGGAATTATTTTGAAGCTCTTCTCCTTTGTTTTGTTAATAACCTCTTCCCCTCTTATCTCAATTTCATCCCCTTCATCAGCTTCAATTTCAGGACAGACAATGACTTTCAATCCCAGATTAATTGCATTCTGAAGGAATATTCTTGCAAATCCTTTTGCAATGATTACAAGTTCATGACCTTTAAGACAGGATGCAGCCTGCTCCCTTGAGGAGCCACATCCAAAATTATTTCCTGCAACAACGATTGAACCTTCGGGAATTTCTTTCTTCTTCAATTTTTCGTTGAATTCCTTAAAATCTGCAAAGGCATACTGGGGAGTTTCTGTTGGAAGAACTGTAGCCATAAATCTTCCAGGATAAATTATGTCAGTAGAAATATCATCTCCAAGTTTTAAAACAACCTTTGCCATTTTCTAACCTCCTATTTTTCTCGGATCAGTTATTTCTCCAAATATTGCAGATGCTCCTGCTACTGCTGGTGAGCATAGATAAACCTCTGAATTGGGATTACCCATTCTGCCTTTGAAATTTCTGTTGGTAGTTGAAAGGGCAACCTCCCCATCTCCAAGAGCTCCCTGATGAACTCCGAGACAGCATCCACATCCAGGATTCATAATTACTGCTCCTGCCTCAACTAAGGTTTTGATATAGCCAAGTTCAAGAGCTTTTCTATAAATTCTCCAGGAAGCAGGGAAAACAAGGAGCCTTGTGTTTTTTTGGACTTTTTTCCCTTTCAGTATTTTTGCTACTGTTTCTATGTCATCCAGTCTTCCATTGGTGCATGAACCAACAACTATCTGATTGACTTTAATACCTTCAACCTCATTCACAGGTTTTACATTGTCAACAGAATGAGGGCAAGCAATCTGAGGAGAAAGCTCTGAAACATCTATCTCAATAGTCTCATCATATTCTGCATCATCATCGGGGAGGATTAGCTCTATATCATCCTTTACTCCAGCTTCCTCCCGCAAGTATTGAATGGTTTGCTCATCAGGTGGAACTATTCCTGCAGTTGCCCCTGCTTCTACAGACATGTTGGAAAGGACAAGTCTTCCTGAAACTGGCATATTTCTTATAGCTTCTCCATGGAACTCAATGACCTTAAAATTTGCTCCTTCTGCACTTATTTTTCCTATGAGATAAAGTATTAGATCCTTTGCTCCCACATATTCTTTGAATTTACCCCTTGCAAGAACCTTTATTGTGGGTGGAGCCTCAACATTCAGAAGAACCCCAAGAGCCCACACAGATGCCATCTCAGTAGCACCTATTCCAAAGGAAAGAGCTCCAAGAGCTCCATAGGTAGTTGTGTGGCTGTCTGTCCCTATTGCAAAATCACCAGGTCTTACATATCCCATTTCAGGAACTATCTGATGGCAGATTCCACCTTCATCTCCTCTTATGTCGTGAAATTTTTTTATACCCTGTTTTGCCACAAACTCTCTAATTTTTTTCTGATTTGTTGCAGTTTTTGAACTTTCTGCAGGAACCCTGTGGTCAAAGATTATTGTTATTTTATCAGGATCCCATACCTTTGGCTCCAGCCCTGTATCTTTGAATATTTCAAGGAATTGATTGATCACGAGAGCTGCGTTCTCATGGGACATGGCAAGATCAACAGAGGGCTCCACTACATCCCCAACCCTTACAAAGCTCTTACCTGTTTTTTTTGCAAGAATTTTTTGAACAATTGTCATTCCCATTTTTCAACTCCTTTAAATTACCCCTTTCTCTCTAAAGTTCTTTATATCCTCCTCGCTATAACCAATCTCCTTCAATATTTCTTCAGTGTGCTGGGAGAATCTTGCCGGAGGAGTCTCAATCTTACAATCAACCTTTGAAAATTTAGGTGGTAAATTGAAAAGTTTTACCTTTCCTATTCCTTCAACCTCCACCTCCCCAATTGTTCCTCTGTGCTTTACCTGTGGTGATTCTAAAGCATCTCTTAGACTCAGTATCTCTCCACATGGGACATCTTTCTCAATCAAAACATTTACCCAGTAAGAAGTTGTATTCTCAATTAATTTTTGCTCAATAATATCCTTTAAAACATACCTGTTCTTCTTTCTTGCCTCTCTATCCTGAAAACGAGGGTCATTTTTAAGCTCAGAGAGTCCAAGGGTATCAGCAAGAGCCTCCCATTGTTTCTGCTCATTGGCAGCAATGTTGATATAACCATCCTTTGTCCTGAATGTTCCAGATGGTGCTGCTGTAAAATTCTCATTACCCATTGGAATTGGGTCCTGTCCACCAATCATTAGGTTTGAAGCTGTCCACCCCAGGAGAGGCATTATGGAGTCAAGGAGAGCAACATCTATAAACTGACCTTCCCCAGTCCTTTCTCTGTGGAATAGAGCGGAAACAATGGCAAAGGCAGCTGTTAATCCTCCCACAGTATCACAGACAGGGAAACCACATCTCAGGGGGTTTAGCCTCTCATCTCCGTTAACAGCCATAACCCCACTCATTCCCTGAATTATCTGGTCATAGGCAGGTCTATCTGCTAAGGGTCCTTTCTGTCCAAAACCTGAAATAGCGCAGTAAATTATTCTTGGATTTATCTCGCACATTTTTTCATAGGAAAAGCCAAGTTTTTCCATCACGCCTGCTTTGAAGTTTTCAACAACCACATCTGCAGTCTTTAAGAGCTTTCTAAAAATTTCTTTCCCTTCCTCAGATTTAAGGTTTAGAGTCATGGATTTTTTATTGGAGTTCTGGGCTAAGAATGATGTTCCCATTCCCATTTTGCTGTATTCTGGAACATTTCCAAGCTTTCTTGCAAGATCCCCTCCCTGAGGATTTTCAATCTTTATAACTTCTGCTCCCATTAATGCAAGCTGAAGGGTTGCAAAGGGACCTGCAAGAACATTAGTCAAATCTAAAACCCTTATATTTTCAAGGATTTTCATATTATCACTCCTTTTCATAAAGTTTTATTATTGAGCCTGATTTTATTATATATCCAGGGAGTTCTCTCCCGAAAAATGAGCTTACATCCTTTGCAATCTCTATTAGCTTTTCTAAATTTATATCCTTCCTCACCCCCATTCTCTGGAAGGAATGAACAAGATCTTCAGTGCTTACATTACCTGCAGGAACTTTTGTAAAGGGACATCCTCCCAGACCACCAAAGGAAGACTCAAAATATTTTACCCCAACTTTCCATGCTGAGTAACAGTTTGCAAGCCCGAGCCCATAGGTGTTGTGAAAATGGCAGGCAAGCTCAACATCTTTTTCAAGTTCAGATATTTTTGAGAATAATCTTTCAACCTGAATTGGAGTTGCATGACCTGCTGTGTCTGCAAGAGAGATATTCCTTATGCCTGCCTCAAGATATTTTTTTACAATTGTTATCACCTTTTCTTCATCCACAGGACCTTCGTATCCACAGCCAAAGGCAGATTGAACCGAGACTTGAACTTTTTTCCCGCTTTCCATAGCCATCTTAGCAATGTTGATAATTCTTTTTAAAGCTTCATCCACGCTCATTCCTGTATTTTTCAGACTGTGGGTTTCACTGGCTGAAACACCCATGCAGAACATCTCAACACCACAAGCCTCCCCCCTCTCAAACCCCTTTTCATTTAGGACAAGCCCTGATAGGATAACATGGGGAGGTTTCTTCTCTTTAAGGGAATTGAAGAGAGAATCTGTATCTGCCATCTGAGGAACTTTCTCAGGATTAACAAAGGATCCCAGCTGGATTATATTAACCCCTGTCTCCATTAATTTCTCTGCCCATTGAACCTTCTTTTCGAAGGAAACTACAACCTTTTCCGATTGCAGACCATCCCTCAAGCCAACTTCATGGATAATTATATCTTTTCTCATTTTCATTTAAAGTTTTGAGGCTATTGCTTCAGCCATCTCAATTGTAGAGTTTGAACCACCCATGTCATAGGTTCTTACTTTACCTTCTTTTATAACCTCTGCCACAGCATTCTCAATGGCGTCTGCTTTATCCTTCTCACCCAGCCATTCCAGCATCATTTTTGCTGCAAGTATTGTTGCAATTGGATTCACTTTATACTGACCTGCATATTTTGGAGCAGAGCCGTGGGTTGGTTCAAAAACAGCAAGCTTTTCCCCTATGTTTCCAGAGCATGCAAATCCAAGACCACCAACCATCTGGGCACAAAGATCTGAGATTATGTCTCCATAAAGATTCGGTGCAACAAGGACATCATAGTTGTGGGGATTTTTGAGAAGCCACATTGTGAGGGCATCGATATTGGCATCGTCAAGAGTGATTTCAGGGTAATCCTTTGCAATCTCCTTCGCTGTCTCAAGAAAGAGTCCATCTGTCATTCTGACAACATTTGCCTTATGAACAACTGTGACCTTTTTCCTTCCATTCTTTCTCGCATATTCAAAGGCAGCTTTAATTATTCGATAGGAGCCTTTTTTAGTGTTGATTTTGCATGAGATGGCAAACTCCTCAGGAGACAGGTTTTTAAAGGGTTCAAATTGTTTTGAATTTCTGGATAGAGCATCGGAAATATCCTTTGAAACCGGATAAAACTCAACACCTGCATATAGGTCTTCTGTGTTTTCTCGAAAGACGACAATGTCTATCCCATCCTTATAATTTAGGGGGTTCCCTTCGTAAGCTTTGCAGGGGCGAAGGCAGATGTAAAGATCGAAGAGCTGCCTCATTCTAACAATCGGTGAGCGGTAAGAGAGCCCTTTACCTTTTAACTCTGGGACAAGTTCCTCTTCAGCTGCTTTTACTGGCTTGGATGTTATTGCACCAAAGAGGGCAGCATCAACATTCTTCAGAAGTTCAATTGTTCTCTGAGGTAGTGCATCTCCTTCCTTACACCAGAATTCCCACCCTATGTCTCCATGTATATATTCTGCATCGAAATTTAATCTGTCCAGGACTATTTTCGTTGCATCCATAACATCTTTTCCAATACCATCACCCGGCAGCCATGCAATTTTATATTTTCCCATTTTTCCTCCTGAGAAAAAATTCTATAAAATTCTATATTTTGTGTCAAATGTTTCAAGATATGTGTATTTTTTAGAAAAAATTTCGAAATAAATTATAACTTTTTGAAAATTTTTCGATCCAACTACCTATAGGCAACAAACTCCTTCCCGAGAAGTTCTCTTCCAACAATTATCTTCATTATCTCAATTGTTCCTTCTGCCCAGAAATAACTCCTTACACCTTTCAGGGAAAGATGGAGGGGGCATTCCTCTGTATATCCAAAGGCTCCAAACCATTGAATTGCATCGTTAATGGCTTCAAAGGCAAAGGAAGGAGCCAACATCTTCGCCTCTGCACACGCCCTTGTTGTTCCAAGTCTACTACCTTTCCCTTCCTTCTCCCTCTTTAGCATCCATAGAGCTTTGTATCCAGAAAGCCTAACTGCTTGAAGCTTTGCCCAGTGTTCAGCAAGTTTAAATTGTATCCCTTCATACTTTCCAATTGGATTTCCAAAGGCTTTTCTTATTTTCAAATATTCCATTGCGTAGTTTAAAGAGCTCATTGCAACCGCTGAACAGACAATGGAAATTATTGCCCTTGCATAATCAAATCCTTCCATTGCAATGTAAAACCCTCTCCCCTCCTCTCCTATTAGATTTTCCTCCGGGATTTCAACATTCTCCATTGCAAAACCACCCGTGGAAATCCCTTTTCTTCCCCAATCAGTAAGAATTGTTGGAGTAACTCCTTTTGTCCCTTTAACTGGAATGTAAATCAAGCTTATTCCTTTTACTCCTGCACTTCTTTCAGTTTTTACAACTGTTACATATCCACCTCCCATGGGAAGCATATTGAAGATTTCTTTTATTCCGCTTATGAACATTTTCTCTCCATTAATTATGAATTTTCCATTCCTTTTCTCAGCATATGTTTTTATATTTGCAAGATCAGAACCTGCGTCAGGCTCAGTGGCAGCAATTCCTATAAATGCTTCCCCTTTGGTGACATGGGGAAGGAATTTTTCTTTAGCTTTCTTTTGTCCATATTTGTCAAATATGTACCCCCACGCACACTGAACAAGAAAGAAAGTTGGAATTGCACATGTTATATCAGCACTGGCAAGCTCTTCTGCAACTACTCCTACTGTCACTGGATCTGCCTCCGCACCTCCATATTCACTGGAAACTGTCATTCCCAGAACTCCAAGTTCTGCTAATCCCTTTATAATTTTTTCCGGAATTTTCTCCTTTTTTTCTATTTCATGAATTAGAGGGGCTATTTCCTTTTTAGAGAAGGCTTTTACACTTTCCCGTATTTCTCTTTGTTCCTCTGTAAATTCGAAGTCCATTTTTTCCTCCCGAAGACTATTTATAGATTAAAAATTCCTTTCTCATCTCTTTAAATTTAGAAAGCTCCTCCTTGTAAGAGCTCACAATCTTTTCTATACTTTCACCTTTCAAAATCATCCTCCTTATGTCATAGCTCCCCATTATCTTGTCGAAATATTCTTCATAGAATTTGAATTTATCTGGATACATTTCCATAATGGTCTTGATTATATGGAGAGTTGTTTCAAAAGGTTTAAATTTTTCCCTGTCAATTATATGAATCTGGCAACCCCCACATAATTCACCGCTATATTTAGAGAATGTAGGTTTAAACCATGCCTCTCTAAATTTTGCTCCAGAAAGTTTCAATGAATTCAATCTCTTTGTAAGCTCATATCCATCTATCCATGGGGCTCCAAAAATCTCAAAGGGTTTTGTTGTTCCTCTACCTTCTGATATGTTTGTTCCTTCAAGAAAAACCTGTCCTGGATAAACAGTTGCAGTTTCAAGGGTTGGCATATTGGGAGATGGGATGACCCATGTAAGACCAGTTTCATCAAACCACATTTCTCTCTTCCATCCCTT
>JBBIMS010000009.1:9015-16206 GCA_037444285.1 Candidatus Aminicenantota bacterium
CTCAACCTTTTTTTTCATAAATTTTTCGTTGAAAAGTTTTGCAAGTTCTCCAATTGTCATTCCATGACGAACTGGAATTGGATAAACACCAACAAAGGAGCTGAATTCCGGATATTTAAGGATAGGACCCTCCATGGATACTCCATTTATTGGATTCGGTCTATCAAGGACAACAAAGGGAATTCCAGCTTCAGCACACGCTTCCATACAGTATGCCATTGTAGCTATGTAAGTGTATATTCTTGTTCCCACATCCTGAATGTCAAATACCATGACATCAATACCCTTTATCATATCTTCCTTCAAGGTTTTCTCATGCTTCTTTGTGTCAAAATTCCGCATAATCTCGTCAATATTCTTAAGCATTGATGGAGATGGTCTCATGGATTGACCGTAAAGGCTGAAGACAGGAACCCCATATTTATCATCCATGTAGAAGGGAACATACTCTCCTGCCTGTGCATTACCTCTAACTCCATGCTCAGGACCGTAAAGAGCGACAAGCTTTATCTTTGGATTTTTTGCAAAGACTTCAATGGTGCTTTCAAACTTGCTGCTTATACCAGTAGGATTAGTTACAAGCCCAACTTTTTTCCCTTCAAGAAATGACGGAAATGACTCGGAAAGGACATCGATTCCTGTCTTTACTCTATGGGCTTTCTCTGATGAAAAGGAAAGAGTAGAAAATAAAAAAAGAATGAATATAAATACCTTTTCTCTCATTTTATTTCTCCTTTTTTGTAAATAAAAAAATTCCCCATTGAAAAGCCTGTAAATCCTCCTACACAATTGAAGAAAATATCCCGATAATCAAAGTATCTATCTGGTAGAATTAACTGGAAAAGCTCAACCAAGAAAGCCACAAGAATAATAAATCCTGTGCCCAAAAGAAGTTTGACCCTCCCTTTTGCAAAGTCATTGAATAGAGAAAGTCCGAGGAGAGCATATAGTATAAGATGGATCTTTTCTTCAGGAAGCACTATTTTGAAAAATATTACTGTGAAAGGAATGAGAGGAAGGAAAAGGAGAAAAGTAAGGAAGGATGTTTGGATTTTTTTCCATCTATGGAAGACATAGAAGATTACAATAACTCCTCCAATTATAAAAAAAATCTTTAGCCAATTACTTGCAATATCCCTTCCAATATAATTATAAATGAATCTTAGAATCCTCCTCGCCCACGGAGCAATTCCCATTATAAAGGCAGAAATAAAAATACTTAAAAAGGATGGAAAACCTTTCATCTTCTTGTTAAAAAATGATCTTAGTGATATAGTATATCTCAAATGGTGAATTATTTAAAGAAAATAAACTCAAAATATTTTGTTGATTCTATAAGGGAAATCGCTAAAAAAAGTGTTAAATCTCTTCCTGCCAGTTCCCCTTCTAAAAAGGAGGCTAAGTTAAGAAGGAAGAGACCTGTTGACTATCTCCGATGTGCAGAATTTCCTCTTGTGCTGGAACAGATGGAATTAAAAAATGGAGGGAAAGTCCTGGATGTGGGTAGTCCCCAGTGGTTTACACTTCTCCTTGCGAAGGATAACCCCTCAGTAGATTTTTTTTATTTGAATATTTTAAAAGATGAGATTGACTGCATAAAAGATATTGCTAAAAATCTTGAAGTTAAAAATCTTCACTATATTGTAGGAGATGTTAGAAAAACAGGCTTTCCATCATCTTTCTTTGATCATGTTGTAAGCATATCAGCCATAGAGCATATTGCCCCTGAAAATGGCGGAGACATTATGGCTCTTGAAGAGATTAAAAGAGTCTTGAAACCCAGAGGAAATTTTACCTTTTCTATCCCATTGAAAGATAAACCTCGTACAATTTATTTTAAAGGTCCTGTTTATGAGAGAAAAGACAAGAAAAGAGAATTTTTCGCAAGGGAGTATAGCTTTGAGGGAATAATGAATCTGGTAGAAAATACAGGGTATGGAGTTTATAAAATTGATTTTATAGTTGAGAAAAGAGGTATTCTTGCTCTCGATTACTGGAGATGGGGAGCAGGAAGGAGAAATCTCTTAAAATTTCCCTTCCTCGGGCTTTTAAAAGTCCTTGAGAAATTTGGTTTTTTCTTTGAGGAGAAGATTGCCAATAATTATCTTTATTTATCCAAGGAACTTAGAAAAAATGTGATCTGTGCAGTTATAACTTTCCGAAAGAAAGGAAAAGATGATCTATAAAAAACCTTTGGTGGTTATAATAGTTTTAATGAAGGATAACTGGAAAGATACGATAGAATGCCTCCAATCTTTACAAGAGCTTGATTACGAAAATTGTTCAATAGTTCTTGTAGACAATGGCTCAGAGGAGAAGAGCTTTAAGAAGATTGTTGAATGGTGCAGGGGAAAGATTCCTTTAGAAACAGAATTTGTGAAATTTAAAAAAGAAAATTTCCCTGTTAATTTTATAGTCTATTCTAAAGAGGAAGCTGAAAGGGGAGGAGAGGAGCTTAAAGAAAATGAAATTAAAAATTTACCCTTCTGGAAGAAACTGGTTATTATAAGAATTTCTGAGAATTCAGGGTTTGCAGGTGGTAATAACACCGGGATAAGATACGCTCTAAAAAGAGGGGCAGAGTTTGTCCTTCTTTTAAATAACGACACTGTTGTGAGTCCTGGCCTTGTCAAAGAGATGCTAAGAACAATGGAAGCAGATGGAAAAAATGGGATTGTAGGAGGGAAGATTTACTTCTACCAGAAACCGTATCTCCTTCAGGAAGTAGGTGGAGCAAAATATTACCCCTTTTTTGGTATTGTGAGACCGATTGGAAGAGGCGAAATAGATAGGGGTCAGTATGAAGAAGATTTTGAGGTTGACTATGCCAGCGGATGTTGTTCCCTTGTAAGAAGAGAGTTAATTGAGAAAATCGGTCTTTTGGACGAAAATTTCTTTCATTACTGGGAAGAGACTGACTGGAATTTAAGGGCAAGGAAGAAGGGATGGAAGGTTATATGCTCAACAAAGGCTAAAGTCTGGCATAAACTCTCATCAACATCAGGCTACAAATCTCCCTTTTCAGATTACTACTTTACAAGAAACTCTCTGATACTTATCAAAAAACATTATCCTTTTTTTCTCCCTATTGTTTTCCTTTTCAATTTTTATAAATTTCCAGTTAGAATAGTTAAAGGAAAGTGGAAAAATATTATTGCTGTAGCAAGGGGGATGATTGATTTTTTAAAAGGGAAGAAGGGGAAAGCATTTAAAAACTGATATTAGAGTGAGTAATATCTCTTTAGCCATTCCCATGTTGTTTTTATGATTGTCTCAAGATCCGATAATTCCATTCTCCATCCCAAAAGTTCCTTTGCCTTTTTATTGGATGCTACAAGCCTTTCAGGGTCACCTTTCCTTCTCCCTTCCACCCTTACTTTTACTTTCTTCCCCGTAATTTCCTGAGTTTTTTCCAAGACTTCCTTTACTGTAAAACCTTCTCCACTTCCAAGATTTATAATCTCACTAATTCTATTCTTCAAAAGAAATTCAAAGGCTAAAAGGTGAGCCCTCGCAAGATCAGTTACATGAATAAAATCCCTTATTGCAGTTCCATCCTTTGTATTATAGTCATCTCCGTAAAGGATAAATTCACTCCTCTTCCCGAGAATATGGAGAATAAGGGATGGGATTAGATGGGTTTCAGGTTCATGAATCTCTCCAAGCTCGATTTCGGGGTCAGCCCCAGCAGCATTAAAATATCTCAATGAGATGTATTTTATACCATACCTTGAACTATACCCTCCAAGAATTTTCTCTACAAACATCTTTGTCTCACCATAAGTATTGATGGGGTTTAATGGGTGCGTTTCGTCTATTGGAATATATAGAGGGTTTCCATAGACAGAGGCGCTTGAGGAAAATATTATAAACTCAACTCCAAACTCAACCATGCAATCCAGAAGGTTCAAAGCATTCAAAACATTCTCCCTATAATATCTTTCAGGATATTTAAAGGATTCATCAACCCTTGATAGAGAGGCGAAATGAACAACCCCATCAAATTTAAATTTTTTGAAAATATCTCTCAGAAAATTAATGTCCTTCAGATCCCCAATTATCAGCTCTCCGTACTTTGCAAGTTCTTTCCTTCCTGTTGAAAGATTATCGATAATAAAAACCTCGAAACCAGATCTCACAAATTCCTTTGCAGAGTGGGAGCCAATGTATCCCGCTCCACCTGTTAAAAGAATCTTCATTTTTTTTCTACTCTTTAATCTCCTTTGAAATCTTCATTGCGAGGGAAAGTCCCTCTTCCTTTGTGGAGAAAACACCATCCAGTTGCAATTCATAAAGTTGTTTGAGAATCTTGCCCATAAATTTTCCCGGTTTGAAACCAAGCTTAATAAGGTCTCTTCCATAAATGATTGGTTTGATAGTTTCCTTGTTAATTCCAAACTCTTCGATCTTGGAAAAAAGCCATTTCGCCTCCCTGTCAAGTCCTTTCAACAATCTATTCTCTCTGCCCTTTCTATCTGCAAGGTCAAGATAAATCAATAGCTCAATTTCATTCTCCATATCCCTGTATAATCTGTTGAAAGCCCTTTTGCCAACATTCTCTCTGTTCTGCCATAAATCTGTGGATCTGTGATGGTTCTTTACAAGAAGAAGGGTGTATTTTCTAACATCATAATTATTCCATGTGAAGATTTTCAGTCTTTCCAGAATCCTTTCAGTTAGTTCAACACCTATAATATCGTGACGATAGTTGGTAAGATGTAGCCTTCCATTCTTCCATTCCCATCTTGAAGTCTGGGGTTTTGCAATGTCATGGAAAAGGGATGAGAGGAGAAGGGTTATAGCCCTTTCAGAGGAAAGATTGAAAAGTTTTGATATTCTTTTTGCCTGGTCAATAGTTAAAAGGGTATGAATCCAGACAGTATGGTTCCCGAATCTATCCCTTTCAGGATGGAAATAAGAGTCCTGGATTGTAAATGTTAGGGGAAGAATTTCAGGGAATAACTTCTCAATTACCCCCAACTTTAAGAATTCCTTGAATCCCTTTGATGGTTTTTCAGAATTTAGTAGCATCCTGAAAAGCTCATCCGCTATCCTCTCCGGGCTAAGCCCTTTCAAATCTATTCCCTTTGAAATCTCATAAATTGATTTTTCAACTTTCCAGCCGAGAACAGATGCAAATCTTGCAACTCTGATTACCCTGAGAGGATCCTCAGGGAAAGAGGATGGATTGGTCATCCTTATCCTCTTCTCTTTGATGTCCTTCACTCCTCCAAAGGGGTCTATCACTTCTCCATCATAAAGTCTCAAAGCTATGCTATTACATGTAATATCCCTCCTCTCAAGATCCTTCTCTATGGGCAGGAACGGATCTGCTTTAATTATGAAATCTTTATGTTTCCTTGATTCGCTTTTTACAGAAATGTCTGAACGAGGGAGGGAAACATCATATGTTCTACCCCTTATAGTGAATTTTATAACTCCAAAACTCTTCCCAACTATATCCACCTTCCCGTAAAGGGATAAATTTCTCTCAATATCATCAAGATTTTGATTTGTCACAAGAATATCAACATCCTTTGAAGGGTTCCCCCTTATAAGATCTCTTACATAACCCCCAACGGCGTAAACATTTGTCTTGAAAAGCTTTACAAAGAGTTCCTTTTCAGGAAAATCAGGATTGAGCTTCATCTTCCAATTCAATTACTATCTCCACCCTTTCTACTTTCCCATCTTTTTTCTTTAGAGAGGAAATCATTCCCAGAATTGTTGATGAAATAAATTCCTGAACAAAGGAATTTAGAGGGATTTCTTCATTGTTAATTTTCAAAATCACTCTCTTTTCCATCCCTTTCATTCTTTTATAATATCATAAAATATTTTTCAATTTAATGAGGAAAGAAGATTAGCCTCAAGCCCATAATGAAAACAGCTAAGGTCAAGCCTCTTATAATCCAGGTCGCACTAATTTTAGAGGAAAGGTAAGCTCCAAGCTGAGCACCTGGAATCACTCCTGCAGTGAGCATAAAAACTCTCAACCATTGATGGTTTAGAGAGCCTTTAAAAATATGGGTTAATGATGCGAATAAAGTTATGGCTGAGAGAATAAAATGGGATGTGGCTGTTGCAATATGCACGGGAAATTTGAGGAAGTAAATGAGAAGAGGGACATGAATTATTCCTCCAGCTACTCCCAGCAATGCACTCACAAATCCGGTAAAAAAACTTAAAATCACTCCTGTTTTAACCTTAGAAGATATTTCAATATCATTTGTCCATTGAGAATCATTCTGGAATCTCTTTAAATTCAAAAAAATTGCCACGCCAATTAGGAATAAGCCGAATATGGTCTCAAAGATTCTTCTCGGGATAAAAGAAGTGGTAAAGGCTCCTGCTATTGAGCCTGGAATTGAGAAAAGGGCAAAAATTATTCCCACTCTTAAATTCACTCTTCCCATTCTCCAGTAGGAGATGGTCCCTGATAGTGAGTTAAAAAAAATAACAGAAAGAGAAATTGATGTAATTATTTCCGAGGAGAATTCAGGATAAATAATCAAAAGAAAAGGGATTAAAAGAAAACCTCCTCCCACACCTATAAGTGTTCCGTAAGTACCGATCAAAAAGCCTGAAAGAATAAATAACAGAGCAAAAGAAAAATCCATTTTATATAGTATCTCCTTCTCTCGATTTTTTCAAGAATAATTAAGATAATTTTAATCCATAAATAAACATTTATGGCTTGACAGGCAAATTTCAATTAGATAAAAGAAAAACAATTTGGACATTTAAAAGAGGGCGAGATGGGTGCCAGAGAGGAGGCAGAAAGGGTTTTAAGGATTCAGGAGGGGGATGAAGCTCCTAAGGATGAATTTGAGAGGGTATGCCTTGAGTTTTATAACTATCTCAAAGAGCGCCTTGGGGACATTTGCCTTTTCTTTGATGAATGGCTTAGGAGGAATTTCAAAAGGTTAGAAACCCTCTCTTTATCCTCTGAACCAGTTCTCCTTTTAGCAGATTCAGGCTCAGGGAAGGAGATTGTCTCAAGGTTCATACATTTTCTAAGTGAAAGGAGGGAGAAACCCTTCTATCCTCTGAACTGCTCATCCCAGCCTGAGGAGATAATCTATTCAGAGTTATTCGGGCATGAAATAGGAGCATATACAGGGGCTGATAAAAATATTTTATATGAGGAGGATGAATGGAAAGGAGGTGAAAGTCAGAGAATGGCATGAT
>JBBIMS010000010.1:0-7647 GCA_037444285.1 Candidatus Aminicenantota bacterium
ATTTCAACAATTTTGAACGCTTTCATAAAACCCATAAAATGAATGAACACATGAATAATAATGACAGATGAAAAGATTGCTTTTATCATAAAAGATTATTTATATTTTTCAAAAAGTTTCCCCCATTCAGATTTCATAAATTCCCTTATCCTTTTCTTGCCAATCAATGGATACCAGATGAGATCGTGATATATGTTGGAGGCAAGGGGAGCCCAGAAGGAGAGAGGGGATCTCAAGGCAATCCATTCTAAAAATCTTAAAAATCCCTTTCTCAGCATCTGATCCCCCCATATTACAAAGCTTCTCTTTGTTCTGAATCCCCAGTTTATATCTTTTATTCCCTCTCCCACAATTTCAATCTCCTTCAAATCTCCCATTCCAAGCCCTCTTTCGTGAGCCATTCTAATATAAGGTATCGAAAGGGGATCAAAGCCCATCATCTTTGCTGATACAGCATCAATTGCTACAGAATCAGAACTTGCAAGGATATAACCTTTTATCTTTGGAATCATTGTCCTCGGACCTGCTCCATCACCACAAACAGTTCCATCCATAACAGCGAAAATTCCGGAATGGATCTCTTTTTGCATTACTAAAAGGTCTACAAGAGCTTCATGAATGTATTTGTGGGCAAAATGCCGCACTTCTTTTAAAAGACCTCCAAAAGAATTCTTTATTGCTCCTGTTGTTACTGAGTGACCGTGGGTCTTTACAGTTGGAAGATGAATAACATTCTTTCCTATGAAAATCTTTGGAATCTCAATTCCTTTCGGGAAAATTTTGTCAAGGATCAGAAGTTCTCCTTTAAATTCGTATTTTACCCATTCAACCTCAGGAAGGGGAATGAATTTTAAACCATATTTTTCCAAAACAGGGAGCCATCTATTGTTTCTTGCTCCCTTTAAAGGATTTGTTACAACAGTTTTATTTTCCACAGGGGAAAGTTTCTCCTTTTCGAAACCATCCTCCATGAGCTTTCCAATGACTCCATCCAACTGCCATGGAGAGGAAGAGCAAGCAGGGAAAAACTTTGTCCAGGATAGATTTAATTTAATTATTGTTTCTATTTCCTTTGAAATTACTTTCTGATATTCAGCAAGTTCCATTGCTCTTTTTATATCATTTAAAACATTTTCAGGAGAAGTTTTAAGAACAACGACTCTGCTCTTCATAACTTTCCTCCATAAATAATAATTATAGATGTAATACCCCACAGAAGGATTGAGAGAAAGAAGGGGATATCGCCCAGAAGAGCCTCTTCAGGATTTCCTCCAAGATTTTTTGAATAAATTAAATGAAGATACCTGAAAATTCCATACATCACAAAGGGGAGGGTCAGAAAGAGGTTTCTTGTTCCGAATTTCCTTGCAGTCTCCTCAGAGAGAGTATAGATTATGTAAGCAATTAGTGTTGAAGATGTCGTTATTGCTATCATTTGGTCGATGAAGGGAATTGAATAAATCTTCAGGGAGGCTCTATGCTCATCAGCCCTTTCAATTGTAAGAACCTCATGTCTTCTTTTCCCAAGGCCTAAAAATAAAGATATTAGAACAGTGCAAATTAGAAGCCATGGAGAGGTCTCGACATTTATAACCCATGTCCCGGCAAGGACCCTGAGAAGAAAGAAAAATGAGAGGGAGAGAACATCTAAAATAACAATGTCTTTAAGATAAAATGTGTAAATTATGTCCAGCAAGATGTAGGAGGAGGTTGCAATAAAGAATTTTTTCTCAAGGAGAAAAGATAAAAACATTGAAATTGGAAGGAGAATGAAAACTGAAATTAAGGCAGAATTTGAAGAAAGTTTCCCTGAAGCAATAGGTCTTTTTGACTTTTTAGGATGAAGCTTATCCCTTCCTCTGTCTTTTAAATCATTTATTATATAACCGCAACCAGAAACAATTGAAAAAATTAAGAAGGAAAAAATCACTTTTTTTAGATAGTCAAAGTTAAGGAGATTCTTTGAGAATATAATACCTGCAAAAATGAAGAGGTTCTTTGTCCAGTGTCTCGGTCTGAGGGATTTGACAATGTAATAGATTGTCTCGAAAATTTCCCGCATTCTTTATTTTATATATTAATCTTTACATAATCAATGAAAAAATCGAGGTGGGAGTAATTGGAAATTTTTAGCTTCCATTGAGAATCTCTTTTAATTTCCACCTTCCAATTTAATTCTTTAAAATTATCGTCTTTGAATTCATCAGAATAAACAAACTTTTTCCACTTTATTTTTCCATCTTCTCTTTCCAGAATTATAAGACAAACAGGAAGTCTCTCTTTCATTTTTTTCTCAATTTTCATTTTAACAACAATTTCATTTAAACCCTTTTTGAGCCCAAAAGGAGGCGAGGAAAGTATTGGGTAGGAGGCAAACTTTTTCTGGGAAGAGAGGACAAATTCATTGGAAGCATCTTTATCGTATCTTGGAAAGCCAAAGGGTCCTGTCCAGAGTTCAGCCTCAAAAAAGCCTTTCCCACCAACGGGTTTTCCTCCTATCTCGAATAAATTCCAGAACTTTCTTCTGTGATAGTAAGGTTCCTCTGTTATTGAGTGATATATGTGATAACGGGCTCTCAGAACAGCATTTTTCATATCTGGAAAGTTGCTCATGTAGAAAGGAGTCTCTATATCATCCCACAAAAATGCATATTTTACATTTTTCTTTTTGAGAAATTCAGGGTCAGTATTTGTAAGTCTTGGCCAGCAATGGTAAGCTTTAATTTTATTGTTCATGGATGTGGAGACAGCCCATACCCCTGCCATAGAACTTCCATCAAATGCCTTCCCAAAATCCTCTGAAATTGTCTTGAACTGAAAATTTGGATCTTTTAAATAATTTATTATTTCCTTTGAGTTTACATAAATTGTGAATATTGCAATTAGAATAGCTAAAAAGCCGAAAAGGATCTTTGGAATTCTTCTCAAAAATGTTGCATATTTTATCGAAATAAAAATTAAAACAACAAAAAGGAGGGAAAGAATTATATCGATGATCAGGTATTTCGGAAGATTCTGGTAGATTCTGGGCGTGTAAAGCCTTCTAAGAATATGGCTGAAAATAAAGAGGGATATGTAAAAATAAAGGATCAGCTCAAAAATATTGATCTTCCTGTTAACTTTCGTTTCCTTCCTTTTTAGCATCCTCCATATAAAACCCATAAATATAAATCCCATTGGGAAGAAGAAGTCAAGGTAATATCTCAGAGCTCTCCAGAATAATATTGAATGGGCTGAATAACCAATTCCAACCCAGCATATACTTATTACCTCAAGGGAGGAAATCTCATCTTTTCTCTGAAAATAGCTCCTTACAAGATAGAAGAGAATAAAAGTGAGAAGAATTCCGAAGAGGGAGAGGGTGGAATGGATTGAGAAAAGCGCCCTGGAATACCAGTAGAATAGAATCTTTGAGAGATTGGGGAATCCTGCAAAGAGAATTCTCTGGTTGTAGGAGCCAAATCTTTGATAGATTTCATGATGAGGCAAGTAAATAAAAGGAAGCCATATGAGAATTGCTAAGAGGAGTCCTGAGAAAAGAATTAAAGTTTTAAAAAAGCTCTCTTTTAAGCTTTCCCTTCTTCTTATAAGTTCAAGGAAATGGGCAAAGAAGAGGATGGGAATAAAATAGATGATTTTAGGCTTTGAATTATAGGAGAGCCAGAGGGAAAAACCTGAAAGGAACATGGAAAGTTTTGAGCCTTTCAGACCCTTGAGCCAAAAATAAATTGAAAGCAATGCAAAAAATAGCATTTCAGGCACTCTATCTGCAATTCTGCTGTAAAGGAAGAAAAGAAAATTTGTTCCAAAAAAGACCGTTCCGAAAAGGGCGATTTTTTCATCAAATGTCTCCTTGAGAATTAGATAGCATACTATCAGAATTAAAAAGCTGAAAAAAAGTGGGACAAGATTCATGCTTTTATAACTTACACCGAAAATGGAGAAGGAAAGGTAAGTAAAAGAATGGGGAATGATGGTCAACCACATCAGATTCCATTTTTCATCTATTTCCCATTCTCCAAAAAGAACTTTATTCCTTGCGTTATATGCATACTGGGCAGGATCACCATACTCAGCAACACTCATGAAGGGAGGAGGGTCTGCGTCGAGATGAACAAATTTTAAGACTGTAACTGAAATAATAAATAAAATTGCCACAAAATCAAATTTCCTCATTTTCTTCCCTCAAAAATATATACTAACCATCCAAATCCAGCAAAAACAAGGGAAATGAAATATCCGAGGATTGAAAGGGTCAAAGCCTTTTCAGGAATAACCCCAAATCTTGAAAAAAGAAAGACAAATCCACCCTCCCTCAGACCTATTCCACCAATTGTTATAGGAAGCATTGTTACAGTAAGAATTATCGGGATAAGTATGAAGAAATAAACAATTGAAAGTTTTATTTTAATTGCATTGGAGATTATGAAGAAATAAATGACCACATTAATCTGAAGAAGGGTTGTGTAAGCTAAAACTTTAAATAGAGTCTTAGGTTCCCTTACAGGATATTTTAAGGAGTAATGGATTTTTTCTAGTTTCTCTTTAAGGAATGAGGAAGGAACAATTTTCATAATTTTATCCGAGAGCGGACTAAGAACGAAAATTATAAATCCAATGGAAGCTAAAAGGAGGATAACAATTGTAAAGAGTAATCCCCTCTCCTCTCCAAAGCCAAAATATAAAATAAAGGAAAAGAATGAGATTATGTAAAGAATTAGCATCCCAATAAATCTTTCTATAATAACAGAAGTTACAGCCTGAGCCCTCTTATCTGTGAGAGAAGAAACCTTATACATTCTTACCGCATCTCCTCCCACTGAGGTTGGAAGGAATGTATTGAAAAAAGAACCTATCATGTAAAGTCTGTATAAGTCTTTTTGGGGAACATCTATCCCGTATGATTTAAGAAGAACCTTCCACCTGCTACTTCCAAGGAGGACACCCACAAAATGAAGGGAAAGGGAGAGAACAAGGAGAGAAATGTTTGCTCCCTTTAGACAGTTTAAAACATTTTTAAGGTCAATTTTAGAAAAAACAAAAATTATTAAAGAAGCGCTTATAATAAATCTCAGAATTAAACGAAGGAATCTTTTCAATCCTTTTCACCTTCAAGTCTTGAACGGACTGGCTTGGCAGGAATTCCGAAGGCAACAGTAAATTCAGGGATGTCCTTCAGAACGATTGAGCCAGCTCCAATCACACTGTCTCTTCCTATTTTAACCCCATCATTTACCATCACAAAAGCCCCCAGATAACAGTTGTCCTCTATCTCTATGCCCTTAGAGATTGTCCCCTGAGCAATAACAGGAATATCAGTTCTGTCCATTTTTCTTGTTGATGCTACAAAATAGCAGTAGGCAGATGTGATAACATTGTCTCCAACTTTTATTGGTCCTCCAGCCTGAAACTGATTGTTTGGTCCTATATTGCAGTTGTTACCTATCTCAATCGTTTCAAAATGACAGGAAAGGACACAGTTTCTGCTTAAAAAAACATTGTTTCCAATTATTATACTGACCTCATGATGACTCTTTCCATCAAGGACACAGAAATCATCAATTATACAATTGTCTCCAATAACTATTTTATGGGGCTGACGCAAAGTAATGTGTTTCCCGAAAACACAATTCTTGCCAATTTTCTTGAATAGAAAAGGGTAGAATATTTTCCTTAAAAAAAGTCCCAAAGAGCCACCGAGACCTCCAAAAATAGTGGTTATCAACTCAAACTTCAAGAAATAAAAAAAGCCTTTCTCTCCAACAAATATCTCCCTATATTTTTTGATGGAAGACTTCTTCTTATCCATCAATTTTTTCTGGAAATCTGTCATAATCTCCATTTTTTATCTCCCAAAATTTAAGTAATGAATATTGCTGCCGCAATAACTGTTGTCCATAGACCTTTTTTCCCGACAGCTGTCTGGGTAATATTTTTCGTTGTAACAATTTTGCCAGAAATTTTAAAAAGTCCTCTTCTTTCATCCCAGCTTTGCTCAGGATCGAACTCAAGGCCAAGGGTGGTTGCAAGCATAGAGGCTGCAAGATCCTCTGCATAATCCCCCACATCCTCCTCCTTCTCACCAAAACTGTGATGCTCTGAAAGATACCCATATGTATTCTTATCCCTCGGAATTGCAAGACCTATAGAAGCAGAAATCAATCTGTGAGGTTCATCAGTGGAATTCTCACTCATAACACAGAAAACAATCTGCCCTGGCTTCAAAAGTCTCAAACCCTCCTCCTTTGAAATCAACTCACATCCAGGAGGAAATATGGAAGAAGTCTTTACAAGATTGTAAGGAGCTATTCCAGCTGCTCTCAAAGCCTGCTCAAAAGAGGCAAGTTTCTCTTTGTGCCTTCCCATGCCCTTTGTAAGAAAAATTTTCTTTGGAACCAAAATTTTTTCCATAGAATTTTCAATATATCAAAAACATTATTTTTTCTCAAGAAATCCCACTCAGAGAATTTTGGATAGTTTCGAGCTAATTTTGGTGTAAAAATTGACAGGCTATATTTTTGCTTTTAAATTATTTATATGAATTTATTATTCAGATTCAACTTTAAAAAGCTTGATTCTTTCCGAAAATTTCATATAAAAGTTCAGAGAAGCAGAGCTTTGATCTACACTTTGGGAGTTATCCTTGCTGTTTTAGCAAAATTTTTGAACATTATTGAGATTCCCTGGGTTATTATAGTTCTTTTGTTTTTAATTACATATGGTAGCTCTATATTCTTTGCCTACCTTTATTATATCGGAAAAAGACCAAAAACTGTTCCCTTACAAACATACTGGATGGGGTTAGATGTTTTTCTTTTTGGTGTTGTAATATTTTTCAGTGGTGGCTCAAACAGTATAGCATTACCATGGGCTATTGCAAATGTTGCCGCATCTGCATATGTAGCAGGAAGAAGTTCAATAATTTCAGTTATGGTCGGGAATTTGATTGTTTGTATAGCTGCGGTAATAGCAAGGGAAGGCATTATTTATCATAACTTGCTTACTGTAATTGTGAAAATGCTAATTCTTTACGGCGCATCTTTTTTTGCCATTATTGGAATACCAAAATTAAGGGAACAAAGATTGCTCATTGCCCAGTTGAAAGAGTATGAAACAAATAGAGCCAATGAGCTTGCAAAACTGGCTAAAGCTCTTGAGGAAAAAACAAAAGAGTTGAATATTCTAAACGAGCAACTGCGAGAAGCAGCCCTAATAGATCCTTTAACAGGACTTTATAACAGACGCTATTTAGAACATCGTATTGAAGAAGATGTAGCCGAAATTCAAAGGAGATATTACAACAAAGAGTTTAACGGATCCGCTTTGGAAGATGGTAATTTAATTGGTTTTATAATGATTGATATTGATAATTTCAAATGGATAAATGACACTTATGGACATGATTCAGGGGATCTTGTCCTTATTCAATTTGCCCAGATAATCTTGAAAGGGGTCAGAAGAATGGATTCTGTAGTTCGATGGGGAGGCGAGGAGTTCCTTATTGTTATTCGAAGAGTGAATTTTAAAATTCTCGAATGGGTTGTGGAGAGAATCATTAAAATGGTAAAGTTAAAAGAATTCAGCATTGGAGGGGATAAAAAATTGCAATTGACTTGTTCTGCAGGATTTTGTTGCTATCCCTTTTAT
>JBBIMS010000010.1:7671-15478 GCA_037444285.1 Candidatus Aminicenantota bacterium
TGTCGTGAATATTGCTGACTCTGCTCTTCTTCTCGCCAAAAGAGAGGGTAAAGGGATGGCTGTTGGTGTTAAGGAAGGAGAAAGAGAAATCAAAAATGAAGATCTGGAAAGGATGAAAGAGAATCTACTGGATGCAGAGAAGAAAGGTCTTGTCAATCTTGTTTTTAAAAAATGAATTCTTTAAAGAATAAAGTTTTTTTGAACTTCAAAATTATAGTATAATTTTTCTTCTTTTAAGATGAGATTCAGAAACTTAAACACAAGGAGGTAATTCAATGAAAGGTTTTTATCTATTTTTATCTCTCCTTCTACTGGCTTCATTTTCTTTGGCCCAGGAGCCAGAGAACCCCTTCTTTAAAAAGTTTGACACCCCATTTGGAGTTCCTCCCTTTGAAAAGATCAAGGAAGAGCATTTCCTCCCTGCTATAAAGGCTGGAATAGAGCTCCATAAAAAAGAGATTGAAGATATTGCAAACAATCCAGCTCCTCCTACCTTTGAAAACACAATAGAGGCTCTTGAGAAAAGTGGCTCCCTTCTAAGAAGGGCAAGTGATGTTTTTAGCGTTCTCAATGGATGTATGACAAATGATAACATGCAAAAAATAGCAAAGGAAGTCGCTCCAATGTTAGCAAAACATAGAGATGAAATAACAATGAATCCAAAGCTCTTCCAGAGAGTAAAAGCTGTTTATGAGAAAAGAGACAAGCTCGATTTAACTCCGGAACAGAAAAAACTTGTTGAGGAATATTACAAAGATTTTGTAAGGGGAGGAGCAAATCTCGACGAAAAGAAAAAAGCAAGGTTAATGGAGATAAACCAGGAACTATCTCTCCTTTCCGTTAAATTTGGAGAAAATGTTTTAAAGGAGGAGAATCGCTTTGAGCTTGTGATCGAAAATAAAGAAGATCTTGAAGGACTACCTGAATCAGTGATTAAAGCTGCAGAGGAAACAGCAAAGGAAAAGAAATACGAAGGCAAATGGGTTTTCACTCTAAAGAAACCAAGTCTAATTCCATTTCTTCAGTATTCGAAGAAAAGAGAACTCAGAGAGAAGATTTTCAAGGCTTACATAAACCGAGGG
This sequence comes from Candidatus Aminicenantota bacterium, assembly GCA_037444285.1. Classification (GTDB taxonomy): domain Bacteria; phylum Acidobacteriota; class Aminicenantia; order JBFLYD01; family JBBIMS01; genus JBBIMS01. The sequence goes on from JBBIMS010000010.1 coordinate 8,754, forward strand.
AATAATAATGACGAACTCGATAACAAAGAGATAATTTCAAAAATAATAGCTCTTAGAATTGAGAAAGCAAAACTTTTGGGATATAAGACCCATGCTCATCTCGTTCTTGAAGAGAACATGGCTAAAAATCCTGAGAAAGTTTATGAGCTTTTGGAAAAAATCTGGGAACCTGCTTTGAAAGTTGCTAAAAATGAGGCAAAGGAATTGCAGGAAATGATAAAGAAAGAGGGAAAAGACTTCAAATTACAGCCGTGGGATTGGTGGTATTATGCAGAAAAGGTGAGAAAGGAAAAATACGAGCTTGATGAGGAGATGCTTAGACCATATTTCAAACTTGAGAATTGCATTCAGGGAGCCTTTTATGTTGCAAGTAAACTCTATGGAATCAAATTTGAGGAAAGAAATGATATTCCGAAGTATCATCCTGATGTAAAAGTATTTGAAGTAAAAGAGGCTGACGGAACTCACATAGGAATTTTCTATGTTGACTATTTCCCAAGAGCAAGTAAAAGGAGTGGAGCCTGGATGACAAGCTTCAGGAAACAGTCAAAACTTGATGGGAAGATGACAAATCCTGTCATTGTGAATGTAGGAAACTTTACAAAGCCAACTGAGGGAAAACCTGCGCTCTTAAGTATAGAAGAGGTTGAAACATTATTCCATGAGTTTGGGCACGCTCTTCATGGACTTCTTTCCAATTGCACATATCCATCTCTTTCAGGAACTGCAGTCCCAAGGGATTTTGTTGAATTGCCTTCTCAGATAATGGAGAACTGGGTTCTTGAACCAGAAGTTTTGAAGGTTTATGCAAAGCATTATCAGACGGGAGAACCTATTCCAGCTGAACTTATTGAAAAGCTCAATAAAGCAAGGAAATTCAACCAGGGTTTTGCAACAGTGGAGTATCTTGCTGCTGCCTTTCTCGACATGGATTATCATACCCTTGAGGATGCTAAAGGACTTGATCCAATGAAATTTGAGGAAGAGTCAATGAAGAAGATTGGAATGATTCCTGAAATTGTAGTTAGGTATAGAAGCACAAATTTCCAGCATATTTTCTCTGGAGGCTATTCAGCCGGCTATTATAGCTACATCTGGTCTGAAGTCCTTGATGCTGATGCCTTTGAGGCTTTCAAGGAAAAAGGAATTTTCGATCCCCAAACAGCTCTTTCTTTCAGGAAAAACATTCTTGAAAAAGGTGGTTCAGAAGATCCTATGACCCTTTATAAGAAATTCAGAGGAAGAGAGCCAAGGGTAGAGCCACTCCTTAAGAAAAGAGGGCTTTTGTAAGAAAAAAATATAAGACTAAGCTTTTATTTTTTTTGTGATAATGAAATGTTCTTTTGCAATCTCTGTGAGAGGAATTGATGGATGTTCAGTTATAATTTTCCTTGCCAGTTTAACTACTTCTTCAGATGAGCCTTTAAGTAAATTTATGTTATAATTTTTTGAAATCTTCTCAAGTCCTTCAAGAAACCCTGCCCTTGCAAGGATAGAAGCGCAAGCAACAGCAAGATCCTCCTCCCCCCTCTCCTTCTGCTCAAGTTGTATCTTCTTCCCTTTTTTCATCAGGGCTTCCTTTATGAATTTCTCATTTCCGAATTTGTCTGCTATAGCTTTTGAACAAACAACCTTATGAAGGATATTCTCAATAACCCTTGCATGTCCCCATGCAAGAATTTTGTTTAGATTCTTAAATTTTTTCCAGAGCTCATTATACTTAGCAGGATATATTGTAACAACCGAATAAGTAAATTCTTTCTTTATAGCCTTTGCAAGTTCTTTTACTCTATTGTCAGACAATCTTTTTGAATCTTTAACTCCAAGATCTCTAATATAGCCTTCATCAGTTTCGTCTATGTAAACGCCTGCCACAACAAGAGGACCAAAATAGTCCCCTTTGCCAGATTCGTCAGTTCCTATTCTTCCCATATCTCTTCCATTTTAATATTTTATCAAATATTTTTATTATTTGAGGAGTTTTCTTGCCTTTGCCTCCTTTATCAAATCATCCCTGAAATCAGGATGGGCAATGTTTATAAGAGCTTCTGCCCTCTCTTTTAAATTTTTGCCAAAAAGATAAGCCACACCAAACTCCGTCACAACATAATGGACATCAGCTCTTGAAGTAACAACTCCAGCTCCTGTTTTGAGAACAGGGACTATCCTTGAAACTGTTCCTCCTTTTGCAGTTGATGGAAGAGCAATAATTGGTTTCCCATCCTTTGCATGGGCAGCACCCCTTATAAAATCAACCTGTCCACCAAATCCGCTGTAAATATAGGTTCCCATGGAGTCAGAGCAAACCTGACCTGTAAGATCAACTTCTATTGCTGAATTGATTGCAATCATTTTTTCATTTTCTGCAACAACAAAAGGATGATTGGTGTAATCAACAGGATGAAGCTCAAAGAGGGGGTTGTTGTCAACATAAGTGTAAAGTTTCTTTGTTCCAAGGATAAATGTGGCTATAACCTTTCCTGGATGAAGAGTCTTTCTTCTGCAGGTTATTATCCCCTGCTCAATTGCTTCCATAACTCCATCAGAAACCATCTCTGTGTGAACTCCAAGGTCTTTCTTATCTTTTAGAAAGAAGAGGACAGCATCCGGGATCCCCCCAATCCCCAGCTGCAAGGTAGAACCATCCTCTACTAAATCTGCAATGTACTTCCCAATCTTTGCTTCTATCTCAGAGAAAGGCTCTTTGTTCAGGATTGGAAGTTCCTCTGTATGCTCAACAATTTTGGTGCACCTTGAAACATGAACAAAACTATCTCCCAGTGTCCTTGGCATTAACTCATTAACTTGAGCTATAACAATATCCGCTGATTCGACAGCAGCCTTTGAGGCGAGGACTTCAACACCCAAACTCATAAAACCATGAATATCAGGAGGGGATACCTGAACAATTGCTACATCTGGCTTCGCAGAAGTTTTAAGAAGTCTTGGTATCATATGAAGGTGAATTGGTATGTATTCTGATTTTCCCTCATTGACAGCTTTTCTGTCTGCTGGACCAACAAATAGAGAATTATGTCTGAAATGCCCCTCCATCTCAGGACCTGAAAATGGATCCTCTCCCATTAGAAGAACATGGAGAAGCTCGACATTTCTGAGCTCATCTTTCCTTTTTGCTAAAGCCTTCATTAGATGGAAAGGAGCGGCTGCATTCCCTCCAAGATATACTCGGGAGTTGCTCTTTACAATAGAAACAGCTTCCTCAGCACTGCAAAGCTTCTTCTTATAATCATCGAACCATTTCATTTTTTATCTCCTATGATTCCCCAAATATTCGTTCATTGCTCGTGCAGCAATCCTCGCATCCCCCATTGCAAGGATTACTGTTGCTCCTCCTCTTACAATGTCTCCACCAGCATAAACTCCCGGTATATTTGTTGCCATTGTATTCCAATCAACTTTTATTTCCCCCCATTTTCCCATCTCAAGACCTGGGGTTGTCATTGGAATTAAAGGATTGGGTCTCTGCCCAATGGCATTCACAACAAGGTCAACAGGTATTCTGAATTCAGAACCTTTGACAGGCACAGGTCTCCTCCTTCCTGATGAATCAGGTTCTCCAAGTTCCATCCTTATACACTCAATTTCTTTAACCCACCCTTTCTCATCACCAATTATTCTTACAGGAGCTGTCAGGAACATGAACTCAATCCCTTCCTCTTCAGCATGTTTTATCTCTTCAATTCTCGCTGGCATTTCCTTTTTGCTTCTTCTGTATATTATGCATGACCAATCTGCGCCAAGTCTTTTCGCTGACCTTACACAATCCATGGCTACATTCCCTCCTCCTATAACAGCAACTCTTTTTGCCCTTGGAACAGGTGTATCATATTCAGGAAAGTTAAATCCTCTCATTAAGTTTATTCTTGTAAGATACTCATTGGCAGAATAGACTCCATTGAGATTCTCTCCCTCTATCTCCATGAACATGGGAAGTCCCGCACCAGAACCAATAAAGAAGGCATCATATCCCTCTTTTTTCAAGTCATCAATTGTAGCGGTTTTCCCAACAATGAAATTTGTTATTATCTCAACTCCCATTCTCTTTAGATAATCAACCTCTTCGTAAACAATCTTTTTTGGAAGCCTGAATTCAGGAATTCCATAGACGAGAACTCCTCCTGGATAATGTAATGCCTCAAATATTGTTACTTTGTGCCCATATTTTATCATCTCTCCTGCCAGCGTCAAACCTGCAGGTCCTGCTCCGATTATTGCAACTTTTTTCCCTGTTGGAGGAGGAATCTCAGGAAGCTCCACAAGTCCACTATTCCTTTCCCAGTCAGCGGCAAATCTTTCAAGATTCCCTATTGCAACTGAAACTCCTGTTGACTTGAAAACTGTGCATTGAGCTTCACACTGAAGCTCTTGAGGGCAAACTCTCCCACATACAGCGGGAAGGGAGTTTGTCTCTTTTATTTTTTTTGCAGCCTCTCTAAATTTACCAATTTCTATAAGCTTTATAAAGGAGGGTATGTCTATTGATACAGGACAACCTATAACACACTGGGGATTAGGGCAATCCAAGCATCTTCTTGCCTCCTCCATTGCTTGTTCTTCTGAGAGTCCTAAATTAACTTCAAAGAAATCCTTGTTTCTTTCTTCTGGCTCCCTCTCAGGCATCTTCACCCTTTCTATCTTCATCCTTTCTTTAACAGGAATCTTCTTTTTAAGTTCTTTCCTCCATTCTTCCTGCTGAGCTAACTTCACCCTCTCAAGCCCATTTTTATTCTTCTCTTCCATAATTCTCCTCCATCAAAAAATCTCTTCACACTGCAAATACCTTATTGATTCGAATTCTTCTTTTAAGTAAGCTGACCTTCTCATAAGGAGAGTCTCCCAGTCAACTTCATGCCCGTCAAAGTCAGGTCCGTCAACGCAGGCAAATTTTGTTTTGCCTGAAATTGAGACTCTACAAACTCCGCACATACCTGTTCCATCTATCATTATTGGATTTAAACTGACAACAGTTTTTATTCCAAAAGGTTTTGTTGCTTCAGAAGCAACCATTAATAGGAATGTGCAACCATTAACTATCACTCTGTCTATTTTTCCCCTCTGCACAACCTCTTTTATAGCGGTTGGAACATGACCACTCAAGCCAGCTGTTCCATCCCTTGTAAGTAATAGAAGTTCATCACTGACAGACCTTAATTTTTCTTCCCAGTAAAGGAGAAATGAACTCCTTGCCTCAAGAAGGGTTATTACCTTATTGCCTTCTTCTTTCAAAGCTCTTGATATTGGATAAATTGTCCCGATCCCATAACAACCACCCACACAGAGGACAGTTCCAAATTTTGAAATTTCTGAGGGAGAACCAAGGGGTCCTGCAAGGGCAAAAAGTTCATCCCCTTCTTTAAGCTTGGCGAGTTTTCTTGTAGATGTTCCTACTTCCATAAAAACAATAGTTATAATTCCTTCATTCCTATCCCAGTCTGAAATAGAAAGGGGTATCCTTTCTCCTTTCTCATCTACCATAACAATCACAAATTGACCTGGTAAGCATTTTTTAGCCACTGCTGGGGCTAAAACCCTAATAAGATGAATATTGGGGACTATCATTCTTTTTTAAATTATTTTATACATTTTGCCCCCTTTCAATTTTTACATTCATTATTAAGCTAACAGGGGAGCTATCACTTTCAGATAGGAGCAAAGAAAGGTCAGGGACTGAATAAATAAAGCCTTCTGGAATGTTTTCGTTTATTATGGCTTTCCCTTTTATTACTCCATTTCGACCGTAAACTGAAAGAATGCTCCCGTTTGATACTCCAATTTTTTCTGCATCTAAAGGACTGATATGAATCTCTTCCGGTTTCACTATTCTTCTTAAATCTTTTATTTCATCAAGAAGGAAGAAATCCCTGTAACTCCATTGAAATGGTTTGAGAACAATTTTAAATGGGTATCCATCAAAATCCTTCTTCTCTTCTTTGGAAAATTCAGTTTTGAAAACTTTTTTATCTAAGGTCTCACATTCCATTGCTTTAAATACCTCTGCATTCTGGATTTCATCAAAAATATCCGATGAGCCTTTGTAATCAAATCCATCTTTTCCCATTCTCTTTGCAATTTCAGAGAAAATCCACCAGTCTGGTTTTGCCATTCCTCTTGGCTCTACAACTTTTACACCTTTCTGAATGATTCCCTCAAAGTTAATATATGTCCCTTCTGTCTCAATAAATGTTGTTGCAGGAAGAACAACATCTGCAATCTCTGATAAGGGAGTATGAATTATTCCCTGATAAATTATAAATTCAGCCTTTGGAAGATTGACTGAAGGATATTCTCCACAAATATAAAGTATTCCAGTCTTTTCAGGATTTTTCACTATTTCAATGAATCCTTTGCCCTTTGAAGTAGGAAGCTCACAATCCCAAATTTTTGAAAATTTCTTTCCCCCCTCTTCCAGAGGGAGAAGACCAGGGTAAATCTCTGGATTACAGCCGAGGAGAAATGTTCCGAGCGTATTACCTTCAAGGGATGCAGGAAGTAAATCAATCTCCTTGGGTAGCTCAAATAACTTTTTAGCCATGTTGTTCTGGAAAATCTCATTCCCATAGATTAGTAAGGCTGGCTTGTAAGAATTGACAAGATCTCTAATCTCTTTAAATTTGCCCGATTCCTTTGTCAAACCTGAAAGGAGTTCTCCTTCTTCTCCTGGCTTAACTTTTTCCTTCATCTCCTCAGGTATGGGTAATTCGAAA
>JBBIMS010000011.1:0-7134 GCA_037444285.1 Candidatus Aminicenantota bacterium
CATCCTCTTTTCTCGATGATAAATGTTACAGGTCCATCGTTTATCAGATAAACCTCCATCAGTGCTCCGAACTCTCCCTTTTCAACTTTAACTCCTTTACTCCTTAAAATCTCTACAAATTTATCAAAAAGAACCTCCGCTTTTTGAGGCGCTTCAGCATTATCAAAACTTGGTCTTCTACCCTTCTCTACCGAGCCTGCAAGCGTAAATTGAGATACAGCAAGAATCTCTCCTCCTGTATCCAGAAGACTCAGATTCATTTTACCATTTTCATCAGGGAAGATTCTAAGGTTTACTATTTTCTCAGCCATGTAGTTTAGAACATTTTCGCTATCCCCCTTCTCTATTCCAACGAGTAACAGTAAACCTTTTCCGATTTTTCCTACCATCCTTTCATTTACCTTAACATGGGATTCTTTTACTCTTTGAACAACAATTTTCATTTCCTTTCCCTCAATATTTTTATAGCATTTATCAATGGTTTTCTAAAGAATAAAAGGGAAAAAAGGGTGTAAGTTATAACACCAGTTCCTATCAAAATTAAAAGGATGAAAAACCTTAAGATGAATTTATGGGAAAGGGGAAAAAGGATTCCCTTTAAAAAGTAGATTACCAATCCCATCAATGCTGAAATTAAGATAATTTTTATAATATCTTTTGCAAGCTCTGATGTAAGTATTTTCCCTATTTTCTTTTCAAGGGAAATCCAGAGAAGGGATAGATTTGCTATACCAGAAATTGTAAGAGCTAAAGCTATTCCACCATGGGATAAGAAATTTATAAGTAGAAGAGAAAAGCCTATATCCATTAAAATACATAAAACTCCTATTTTGACAGGGGTCTTTGTATTTTTGATGGAGAAAAATGCTTGCAAAAATATTTTGACAAGAGAGAAAAAAGGTAGTCCAATTGAGTAAAAGCAAAGAGCAAAAGCAGTTTTCTCTGTGGATGGCGCATCAAACAACCCCCTTTGAAAGAGAACATTTATAATGGGGGTGGAAAGAACAACAAGTCCAATTACAGCAGGAATTGTTACAAAAGATGTTATTTTAATTGAAAATATAAGCATCTCCTTCATCTTCTCCATATCTCCTGAGGAAACATATTTTGAGAGAAGAGGAAGAAGAACAGTGGCAAGAGCTACAGAGAAAACCCCAAGGGTGAGTTCCATCACCCTGTCAGAGTAATAGAGATAGGAGACAGATCCCTGTGGAAGAAGAGAGGAGGCGATGTAAGCTCCTATAAGGATCTGTATCTGTGTTGCACTTGCCCCAATTATTACAGGGATCATTAGTCTTCCAATTTTTTTAATATCCTCATCTTTAAAGGAAATATTGGGTTTGAATTTCATGCCTATCTTGAGCAAAGAGGGAACCTGGGAGAGGAACTGAATAAGTCCACCAAGGGTAACTCCAGAGGCAAAAATTAAAGCATGATTCTTAGTGAATTTACTAAATATCAAAACAAAGGTAATAATAGTGATGTTGTAGAAGATTGGAGTGGCAGCAGGAAGGGAAAACTTTCCAAAGGAATTGAGGACAGCCATAGCAAGGGAAGTGAGAGAGATGAAAAAAATAAAGGGGAAAATTATTCTGTTAAGTTTTATTGTGAGCTCTATTTTTCCTGGAATAGCTTTAAATCCTCCCGCAATAATTTCCACAATTAATGGGGAGAAAATAATCCCGAGAATTGTAATCGCTCCCACAACAATCACCAGATCCCAGAAAAAAGTATCTGCAAGCCTCCATGTTTTTTCTTCTTTTTTCTGTTTAACCTCCGTAAAAACTGGGATGAAACCAGCAGACATTCCTCCTTCACCAAGAACTCTTCTTAGAAGATTCGGGATTCTGTAAGCAATTGTAAAGGCATCAGAGTAGAATCCTGCTCCGAGATAATATGCCTGAAGCATATCCCTGAAATACCCTAAGATCCTGCTTATTATTGTGAAAAAGGAAATTGAAAAAGTTGATTTTAAGACCCCTGTTTTATCTTCTTTCATTTGACTTTTTCTGGCAAATAATTTATAAATAAATATTTTGAGGAGGAACCAATGGCAAAGAAGAGTAGGTCTGTTCTCAAACAGCAGAGGAAGAACGAAAGAAGGAGAATAATAAATAAAGCAAATAAATCAAGACTGAGAACAGCAATTAAAAAATTAAGGGAAGCAATAGCTGAGAAAAATGTTGAATTTGCACAGAAATTCAGTCGTGAGGTTTTTTCTCTAATAGATAGAGCTGTAAAAAAAGGAACAATCCACGAAAACACAGGCTCAAGATATAAATCACGCCTGCAAAAGCAGTTAAATTCCATCATTTCCCGTTAATCCTTCCCCTTCAATAATCTTCGCTATCATTTCCTCAATCATTCCTCTGTTGAAGGGATTTGATTTTATTTTAATGTCAGTATCGAAAATAACTTTAAGTATAAATTCATTCCTCTTCATCTTTTTCTCTAAGGCTTTGAGGACTTTATTTTTTTCTTCCTCATTAAGATTGTTCCTTACTCTTATTTGAGATTCCTGTCCCAATAAGTTGTTGTAACGCCTACAGAAGACAGAAGCAATGGTTCCAACAATGAAAATGGGATCAAAATTGTCGAGAATATCCTTAAGAATTCTAAAGGCTGAATGCTTATCCCGTGCATCTATTGCTTTTATAAGCTCATCAATTCTAAATCTTCCCGAATAACTAACCAATGATTCAACATCTTCCTTCTCTATTTTATCCTTATCTCCTATGTAGACAAGGACCTTTTCAAGATCATTAAGGACAAGACTGAGATCCTCCTGGGCTTCTTCAACCAGAATTGCCATTGCAGAAGGAGAAATTTTTTTCCCATTCTCCCTCACCCTCTCCTCTATAAGGGGTTCGATTTCTTCGGGTTTCAATGGATACAAAAAAAAGGTTGTGCATGAAGGAGAGCCACTTAATATATCAAAAAGCTCTGCAGACCTTTCCTCGCCAATAACAATTAGATAAGAAGATTTGGAAGGAGAAGATAGGTAATTTTTGAGGAAAATAATCTCCTTTGTGGATTCAACTTTTTTCTTTCTGGGAAGAGCCCCAGTTTTTACAATCACCACTTTATTTTTTGAAAAAAAGGATGATGTGGAAAGAAGATTTACAATCTCTTCCCACCCTGTTTCTTCCAGTTCGAGTTTGAAAACCGAATATTCCCTTTCTTCATAAGGAATCTTATTTTTTATAATTTCCTCTGAGAGAATTTCTGCGAGATATTTTTCTCTTCCAAAAAAGTAATACACAGGGCTTATTTGCCCTTTTTTAATTAGACTTCTAAGGGTATGGAAGTTCAATTAAAAACCCTCGAGGATTAAGGAAACAATGCTCTTTGCAATTTGCTCCGAGAGCTTTCTCAACCTCTCTGTTTCCACTGAAAAGAAGTCAGCCCCTTCCCTTAAATCATACTCATCAGTAAATCTTAACTCTGACTTTGGGTATATCTCTTCTCCCTTAGATGAGAGGAGCTCTACCCTGACTACAACCGTCATCCCATATTTTGTCGCCCTCGCATCAGAGGAAACTGTGGTGGGATAAGTGTTAAAAAAGTTTATCTCTCCCTTCAAAATAGCATCTGCAGATTCCTCCCTTTCAACCACTTTCGCACCTCTCCTGATTAGCTCCTGGGTGATTGCTGAAGTCACTATTTTTTCTATCTCAAACCTCTGGGTATTATTTTGAAATATGGGAACTGCAACTGTTTTTATATTTTTTGGGAGGGATTTTCCTGTCCCAACAAGAGCATAACCACAACTTATTAGAAAAGCAACTGGGAAGATCCCGAGAATGTGTAAAATCTTCATACTTTTACTCAACATGGAAACTCAATATTTTATCTGGGATCCAAACCTTTTTAACAATCCTTTTCTGACACAAATAAGAAGATATTTTTGAATCCTTCATAACCTCTTCCGTCACCTCCTCTTCACTGGAGCCAACTGGAACACTTATCCTTCCTCTCACCCTTCCATTTATCTGAACTACAACAACGGTCATCTCCTCCTTCGCAAGTTCATCATCCCATTTTGGCCATTCTGAAACAGAAAGGATGCTCTTCTCTCCCATTATCTCCCATAGCTCCTCACACATATGAGGGGTGAATGGTGAAAGAAGTTTTACAAGGGTTTTCAAGGCTTCTTTAAGGGCTCCTTTACCACTGGAATTTCCCATTAGCTCTTCCTTTTTCTGGTAAAGAAAATTTGTAAATTCCATCATACTTGAAATTGCTGTGTTTAGATGGATTCTTCTCTCAAGATTTTCACTTATTCTCTTTATCAACTGGTGTGTCTTTCTTATAGCCTCTCCAGAATCTCCATCAAAACCTTCAACTTTAAAGTCCTTAACAGCTTCCCAGTTATCAGTTATTAATCTCCAGACTCTGTTTATGAATCTGTAGCATCCCTCAATTCCTTTGTCTGACCACTCAAGATCCTTATCAGGGGGTGCTGCGAAGAGAATAAATAGTCTTAAAGTATCTGCTCCGTATTTTTCAATCATTTCATCAGGGTCAACAACATTCCCCTTTGATTTTGACATGGCTGAGCCGCCAAGGGTTACCATCCCCTGTGTCAAAAGTTTTGGGAAAGGCTCCTTCACCTCAACAAGTCCAATATCCCTTAAAAACTTTGTAAAGAATCTTGAATAGATAAGGTGAAGGATTGCATGTTCAACTCCTCCAATATAAATATCAACCGGCATCCAGTAGGATGCCTTCTCAGGGGAAAAAGGTAATTTTTCATCCCTAGGAGATGTGTATCTGAGAAAATACCAAGATGAGTCAAAAAATGTATCCATTGTGTCTGTTTCCCTTTTCGCTTTCCCCTTACATTTTGGACAGCTCGTATTCACAAATTCCTCACATTTTTCAAGGGGATTCCCTCCACCTTTAATCTCGACATTTTCAGGTAGCATAATTGGCAGATCTTCATAAGGAACGGGAACAAGGCCGCATCTATCACATTTAATTATTGGTATTGGTGTTCCCCAGTATCTCTGTCTCGAAATTCCCCAATCCTTCAATCTGTAAAGGGTAACTCCCTTACCAATTCCATTCCTCTCCACAAACTCCGTCATTCTTTTTCTTGCTTCTTCTGAAGTAAGTCCTGTAAATTCACCTGAATCAACGAGGATACCATCTCCCTCAAAGACTCCCTCCCACTCCCTTTCTTCCAATGGTTTTATAACTTCTTTTATTTCAAGATTGTATTTTTTGGCAAATTCGTAATCCCTTGCATCGTGGGCAGGGACTGCCATAATAGCTCCTGTCCCGTATTCCATAATCACATAATTGGCAATCCATACCGGGATTTTAGATTTTGTGAAAGGATTCAATGCATATTTTCCTGTAAAAAATCCTTCCTTTTCAACATTCTCAATCCTGCTCAAATAGGTCTCTTTTTTTGCTTTCTCAAGCCAACTTTCAATTCTATCTCTTTCAGGAGAATCTTTAATTAAAAGAGGAACCATGGGGTGCTGGGAGGAAAGAACCATGAATGTAGCTCCATAAATTGTATCAATTCGAGTTGTAAATACCCTTATATTTCCATCCATTTCCAAAACAGGGAAGTCGATGTATGCACCCTCAGATCTTCCAATCCAGTTTCTCTGCATAATTATTACCTTTTCAGGCCACTCCTTGAGCATTTCATGATCCCTCAACAAATCCTCAGAATAATTGGTTATTCTGAGGAACCATTGCTCCAGCTCCTTGAGTTGAACTTCAGAATCGCACCTCCAGCATCTTCCGCCTATTACTTGCTCATTGGCAAGGACAGTTTTACAACCAGGGCACCAGTTTACTAAGGACTTTTTTTTGTAAGCAAGCCCTTTCTCAAACATTTTGATAAAGATCCACTGATTCCATCTGTAATACTCTGGCAGAGAAGTGTTTACTTCCCTTTCCCAGCAATAGCTGAACCCCATCCTTTTAAGCTGCTCCCTCATATAATTGATATTCTCTTCTGTCCATTTCTTAGGGTGATAACCATATTTAATTGCTGCATTCTCAGCAGGAAGTCCGAAGGCATCCCACCCCATTGGATGGAGGACATTGTACCCTCTCATTCTCCAGAATCTTGCAACAACATCTCCAATTGTATAATTTCTGACATGTCCCATATGGATTCTTCCCGAAGGATAAGGGAACATCTCAAGGCAATAGTATTTCTTTTTTGAGGGATCTTCCTTTACTTCAAAAACCTTCCTCTCCTCCCATATTCTCTGCCACTTGCTCTCTATCTTTTTGGGGTCATATTCACGCATAACAAATCCTTTAAAGATTTATATTATTACAAAAGTGGTAGTTTATCAATATCTGTAGTGTTTTGAAAAATATTTGGATTGATAAATTTATAAGCTATTAATAAGGTTTTAAAGGATTTTTTTATTATGACGATAAGTATTTATAAAATTTGGTGGAGGCGGCGGGAATCGAACCCGCGTCCAAAAGCACCTATGGATGGATTCTACATGCTTAGCTCTTTTCTCATTTTCCCTCCATTCCAGAAAGAGCAAAAGAAATGGAGGAAAGTTCTCTTAATTTCGCTCCTGACAGCGAGAACAACTGCAGGAGCTATCCCACTATCTCACACCCTTAAAGCCCCGTGGGAGAAGGCTTTAAAGATGGCTACCTATTCTCTTAGGCAGCGAGAGCGTAAGAGTTTGCACTTAATTTTTTCCGCCCTGATTAACGAGAGGAACGGGATCTCGGCATGCTGCCCATCCTTTCAGTGCCTCTGTCGAGCCCATTTCGCCCCCTGAGGCAAAAAATTCCACAAATTTTCAAAGACCTAATTTTAAATCTCAATTTTATAATACAATAGATTTTACTGATTTTCAATGGGGTTAAAGTTGCTTTCTAAACCAGTGAATTTTATACTTTATATATGAAAAAAAAGAGATTTTTTTTGATTCTTGTAATAACAATTCTCATTTTGTTTGCTCTTTACAGAATTATACCTAAGGGTTATTTAAAGAAGAGTTATTTTATTAAAAAATCTTCAGGTTTGAACATTATTCTCATCTCAGTGGATACTCTCAGAGCTGATCGACTCCACTGTTACGGTTTTGAAAGAATTGAAACTCCCAACATTGACAGACTTGCTGAGGAGGGAATTCT
>JBBIMS010000011.1:7144-7400 GCA_037444285.1 Candidatus Aminicenantota bacterium
ATTTGAAAATTGCTATTCCCACACACCCTTAACTCTTCCTTCCCATTGCTCAATTCTTACAGGCGTCCTTCCCCTTTACCACAGAATAAGGGACAATGGAGGGTTTGTCCTTGATGAAAAACAAACTGTTGTTTCTGAAATTCTGAAAAAGAAAGGTTTTAAAACATCTGGCTTTGTTAGTGCCTATGTTCTTGATTCCAAATGGGGTCTTGGTCAAGGATTCGATTACTACTTTGATAAATTTGACCTCAGCAAA
>JBBIMS010000011.1:7410-14048 GCA_037444285.1 Candidatus Aminicenantota bacterium
CGGGCTTGGCGATGTCCAGAGGAGGGCTGATGAGACAATAAATGAGGTTATAAAATGGCTTGAAGATAATGGAAAGGAAAGGTTCTTTGCCTTTATCCATCTCTACGATCCCCACACACCCTATGAGCCTCCTCCTCCCTACGACAAGCTTTATCCAGGTAGACCCTATTTAGGAGAGATTGCTTTCACAGATGCTCAGATAGGAAGACTTCTCAATTTCCTTGAAGAAAAAGGACTCCTTGATAAATCCATGATAATCTTTCTCTCAGATCATGGAGAAAGCCTTGGAGAACATGGTGAGGGAACCCACGGTTTCTTTGTTTACGAATCAGTAATTCATGTTCCTTTGATTGTCAGAACCCCTTTTAAAAATTTAAGGGGGATAAGGGTTGAAAATCCTGTTCAGCTAATAGATATAACTCCAACAATACTGAATTTAGCCAATGCCTCCGATTACGGTTTTACTCAGGGTTCTTCCCTTGTTGAGTTTTTCTTTTCCCCATCAAGTAAGAATCTAAAAAAGATTTATTTTGAGACATTTTATCCAAGATACCATTTTGGTTGGAGTGAATTAAAGGGAGTTCAGTGGGGGAACTGGAAATACATATCAGCTCCAAAGCCAGAGTTGTACGATATCTCTGCCGATCCAATGGAGGTTAGAAATCTTTACAAAGAAAGGGAAGATATAGCAAAGAAGTTAAAAGGTTTTCTTGAGGAAATTGAGAAGAATTCTTTAAAGGAGGAGGTTAAATATCAAAACCTTGATCAGGAAACAATGGAGAAACTCGCAGCCCTCGGTTATATTGGAAGTTTTGTAGAGGAGAAAGGGAGTGAAATTAGAGAGCTTGCAGACCCGAAAGACAAAATAGAACTATTTAACCTTTTGGTCTCCTGCAAGGAGGATACACTTTCGGGTAATTACAAGAGTGCCATTGAGAAGATTGAAAGAATATTAAAAGAAGACCCCAATATTCCTGATGCTCATTTTTCCCTTGGGAATGTATACTGGAAAATGGGCGAATACGATAAGGCAATTGCTTCCTTTAAAAAAGCCCTTGAAATAAATCCAAAATTTGATTTCGCAATGATAAATTTGGCAAACATATACAGGATATTGAAAAGATTTGATGATGCCCTTGAAATGATAGATGAGTTTTTAGCTTTAAATCCAAGGGATGCCCAGGGATATTTTATAAGGGGTGATATTTATCTTGAAAAGAAAGAGTTTGAGAAAGCTATGGAGGACTTTAAAAAATCCCTTTCCTTCTCAACAACGATTGCAGATGCTTACAACGGGATAGGGGTTATATATTATGTTAAAAATGAGCTTGATAAGGCTGAGGAAAATATCAAAAAAGCGATTGAACTCAATCCTAAGGTAAGGAATGCCCATTTCAACCTTGCTCAGGTTTATGAAAAAAGAGGGGAAATTGAAGATGCAATAAGAGAGTATGAGATTGAGACTCAAAATTATCCTCTAAATTTCAAAGCCCATTTCAATCTTGGAAAGCTTTACAGTGAAAAGGGTTTGTTAAAGGAGGCGATAGAAAGGTTCATGAAAACAGTTGATATTGTTCCTGATTTCTCTATCGGTCATCTTTACCTTGCAAAAGCTTTAATGGATTCGGGTAATCTCAAAGATGCAATTGAACATGCAAAAAAGGGATTATCCCTGAATCCTCCAAAGGAGTATGCTCCCCTCGGCCATTTCATTCTCGCTGACATTTACAACAGAATGGGAAGATTCGCCGATGCAGAATCTGAATACCAAAAAGGGAGAGCTTTGATGGGGAGGTGAAAAACTCAAAATGTTTGCTTCCTTAGGATAAAGTGTGTAAAATAGATAGATTGTTCTGGAGGAGTTGATGGGAAGTGTCAAAGATCTGGTTATTTTAGAGGAGGCAAAAGGGGAAAAGCCTGGAATCGGAAGATTTGTATTTTCTGACAGATATTCTGTTTTTGATTGGGGGGAAATGCCAGACCACATTGTAAACAAAGGAAAATCCATATGCATTGCAACTGCCTATTTCTTTGAAAGACTGGAAGAGATTGGAATAAAAACTCACTATTTGGGGCTTCTTGAGGAAGGCAAACTTAAAAGCCTTAAGGATTTGAGAGAACCATCTAATATTCTCGGCATGAAGTTGCTCAGAGTCTTAAAACCATCAGTCAAAGATGGAAAATACGATTATTCAATTTATAAAAAAGAGAGGGTTAATTTCTTAATCCCCCTTGAGGTGATTTATAGAAACTCCTTGCCAGAGGGCTCATCAGTGTTTAAAAGATTGAAGGAAGGAACTTTGAGATTAGAGGATTTAAATCTTAAGGAAATGCCGAAACCTGGTGATATTCTTGAAAGCCCAATAATAGACTTTTCTACAAAACTTGAAACAACAGATAGATATTTGAAGGCTGATGAAGCGATGGAAATTGCTGGTCTTTCTGAAGAAGAGTTGGAGAGATTGAAAGATATAAGCTTGAAAATAAATTCCCTTATTACTGAAAAAGCAAAAGAGATCGGACTTTTTAATGAGGACGGAAAGTTTGAATTTGGATTTGATGAGAAGAGGAATCTCCTCCTAGTTGATGCTCTTGGGACCCTTGATGAATGCAGGTTTACATATGAGGGAATTCCTGTTAGTAAAGAGATTGCAAGGATCTATTACAGGAAAACAGATTGGTTTAAAGATGTGGAAGATGCGAAGAAAATCGACAAAATAAACTGGAAATCAATAGTAAAGAGTTCTCCTTCCCCTATTCCACCGGAACTGGCAGAATCAATATCCTCAATTTATCAGGCATATGCCAATGAAATCACAGGAAGGGAGTGGTTTAAAGTTCCTCCTTTGAGGGAGATTTTAGAAAAAGTGAAGAAATTTATTTAGAAATCAAAGCATCAGCAACAACTTCACTCAGAGTTTTAACTTCAATTCCCAATTTATAAATTTTGTTGATCTCATTCAATTGATCAATACAATTGTGGCATGGAGCCACAACAACTTTTGCTCCTGTCCTTTTTATCTGCTCAGCCTTTATCTTGCCAGCCTTTATTCTTCTCTCTGCATATCTTGTCATTGAAAGTTGTCCACCACCTCCACCACAACAGTAATTTTTTTCTCTGTTTGGAACCATTTCAACAAAACTTTCAACAGCTCTTTTCAAAACATATCTCTGTTCTTCAATAATCCCTCCCATCCTTACAAGATTGCAAGGGTCATGGAGGGTATAAATTTTTTTGTTTGCTGAAGGATTGGTTTTTATTCTTCCTTCTCTTAAATACTCAAATAAAATTTCAACCATACTCTTTATCTCAAACTTATTCCTTCTTTTGAGCCAATCGGGTCCTTCCCATCTGTGGGCATTGAATCCATGCCCGCACTCACCGAGAACAAGAATTTTTGCATCAAGTTTTTCCATTGTGTCAAACAATCCCTCTGAGAGAAGACCCGCTGAATAGTCGTCCCCACTGAAATAACCGTAATTTGTAACATCGTAGAATTCGCTGGAGAGGGTCCAGCTCTCCTTCGCAAAATAGAAAATCTTTGCGGCTGCAAGAAGGGAAAGGGGGAAGAACTTAGGTTCCCTCGGGTTAACAGTATAAAGGATTTTTGCTCCCTTCTCATCTATTGGAATTCTTGCACAGGGATCATTCACCTCTCCCCTTAACTCCTCCTCAAGCCATTCAATGGTTTCAAGCCATTCTTCCTTTTCTATTCCCATGTTATTTCCCTTTTCTACCGCAAGATTAACAGTTGATTGTAGCTCTGATGGGACAAGGGAAAGGTCTGCAAGAAATCCCCTTCCAAGCCTTATCAGATAAGGAATATTGATTCCAACTGTGCAATTTATACCGCATCTTCCGCAGAGGGTGCATCTTCCAAAAAGTGAGTCTACTAAATCATCAATGAATTTTGAATCGATTTCCTTTGGGCTTTTAAGAAAATTAAGGTATTTTCCTGAAAGGGTAAAAAATCTTTTGAACAATGAAATTACAAGATTAAGTTTGTGGGCCGGTATGGAACGAAAGTCTCCATCTGTCAGAAAATAATGACAGGTTTTTGCACAGAGCCCACATCGGACACATGTGTTGAAGTAGGCAACCGCAAAGTTGTCAAGCTTTTCTTTGAATTTTTCTATGGCTTCTTTTTCTGTCATTTTTTATTGCTCCAGTTCTGCAAATCTACTTCTTCCAAAGACCCCTCTCCTCCCAAAGAAAATTCCTGAGAGGATTTTGCTGTAAAAGAAGAAAAAACAATGTCGGATTTTTCCGAAAGGAATGTAGAAAAGGAGAAGAATGGAGTAGATATAAAGAAGGGAAGATAGAGAAAGGGTAAAGGTTTCGATGGCTGAGAGGAGTAAAAAACCATTAACAAGGGTATTTGCTGAAAAATCATCAGGGATACTTATTTTTCTTAGATGGGAGGATAAAGCTCTCCTTAAAAATAATCCAATGCCTGAGAAAAAGCCAAGAAAAAAAAGGATTTGAAAAATGAAGAGCAAAATTTTGGGAATTTTAAATTCAAATATTTTGAGTAAAAGATGTACAAATGCAGAGAAAATCCCAGAATGATAGAAAATCCCTGCAAAATAAACAATCAAATTTTTAGAGGCACTCTCCTTCTCCCAGGGTAACATCCCTTTACCAAGGGAATAAATTATTCCTCTGATGGGATTACCCCTTGGACTTGAATAGAAGACCTTTATCCGGAAGGAAAAGGTTCTGGCAATGAGGTAGGAAAGAGCTGATATGGAAAACAAAAAGGAGATTATTGTCAGTATTTTCAAAATATACAACATCAAAAATTAGACACAACCGTCGGGTTTTGGGAGTCCAGCAATTTTACAAGCCCCTTTTGCAGGACCGGAAGGGAAAAGCTCGTAAATTTTTTTAAGGGGCAAACCAGTTGTTTTGCAGACAGCTCTCACCATTGGTGCAAGTTTATTTTCAAGATAATAGTTTCTTATGTAGTTTATCACTGCCCAAT
This sequence comes from Candidatus Aminicenantota bacterium, assembly GCA_037444285.1. GTDB lineage: Bacteria > Acidobacteriota > Aminicenantia > JBFLYD01 > JBBIMS01 > JBBIMS01. The sequence goes on from JBBIMS010000011.1 coordinate 12,396, forward strand.
GTTCCTCAGTAAGGTCTTCAAGCGCCTCTTCCTTTTTTGCAAGGAATTTTGCAACCTCTTCGTCCCAATCTTCTGGATTCACAAGGAATCCTTCCTCATTCACCTCAATTCTTTTCCCGTTAATTTCTATAAATGGCATACAATCACTCCTTTTTTGAATTATCAATAATTTATTTTAGCAAAACAATTTATATTTTCAACACGATAAATATGGAAAGGCTTCGCATAAATTCTGCTCTCTTCTCCTGATTTTCCAATTTTCAGCTCCTGCCTTTTGACTCTCAAATACTAAACATTTTAAACTTTTCAATCGTCTTATTTTATGGGAAAATAAAATTATATGGAAGAGCGGGAGTTTATGGAAAAGTTATTGAGGGGAGAAAGGGAAGCTTTAGAATTGCTATTCAAAAAATATAATCCTTTCATATTCCTACTTGCTTATAAGATTCTCAGAGACGTTGATGAAGCAAAGGATACAGTTCAGGAAGTATTTGTTCGAGCCTTTGAAAATATAAAGAGTCTCAAAAGGAGGGAAAGTCTCAAAAGCTGGCTTCACTCAATAGCATATAGAATAGCAGTAGATAAGGAAAGAAGGATGAGACTTCAGAATAGAATTTTTTTTGAAATGAGCGAGAATTCTAAAACAGCTCTCAATGGAAACAAGTCTGAAATAAGGAAATTCATCGAAGAACTGAACCTAAAGGAAAGGAGTGCTCTTTTACTTCATGCAGAAGGGTTCAAAGCAAAGGAGATTTGTGAAATTATCGGCTGCTCAGAAAGCACAGTAAGGGTTCATTTATTCAATGCTCGGAAAAAGCTCAGGAAACTTTTGGAGGGAGGATGAAAACAGAATTTTTCAAGAAAAATTTGTTTTACTGGCTGATTGGTATTCTTCTATTAGCTAATTTGGTTTTTGGGAATTTATAATTTTACCTCGATGAAGAAGGGGAGGGCAAATACTTCTGAAAAAGCTTTTTCTCCCTCCCCACCTCAAAATGAAGAATCTTTCTACAACTTGCCATCTCCTGACTTTATAAGAAAAGGAGTGAATGGAGAAGAAATTCGCCTGTCAAATTTAAAGGGTAATGTAATAATTTTAAGGTTCAGCAGATTCTATCTTGAGGAACTTCCATATCTTCTATATTTGGAACATCTCTGGAAAAGGTTCAGGAATGATGGAGTATCGTTAATCTTTGTTAATTCCCTTGGCAAGCACTACAAAGAATCCATAGAGAAATTTGTCCATCTTGAATCTCCTATCATAGAAGATGATGGCTCAATATCCTCATCCTTCAGAGCATCTCCCTATGAGACAGTAATAATCGGAAGAGACTTTAGGATAAAGTTCAAATATGGAATGGCTGACAAAAGGACAATTTACAATCAACTGATAAGATTTGTTTTTGATGAGAAAGAAGCTCCTTCTTCAAAAGAGAATGGGATTATGGCTTTAATAAGAGGACTTTCTTTTAAGGAAGTAAGGAGTGGGAAACTGCTGAGGGTGGAAGATGAGATAAATGGGAAGAACACAATTCTCAATCTCTTCATCTCAACATGTATGGGATGTCCTGAGGGAAGGAGGGTAACTCTTTTAAAGGAGGTTTCAAAGAAGATTGGCTCAAAGGGTAAAGTTCTAATTTTATTTGGAAGGGG
>JBBIMS010000012.1:0-13658 GCA_037444285.1 Candidatus Aminicenantota bacterium
TTAATTGAGAAATTAGCTTTACCTATTACTTAAATTTGACAGAGTTAGGGCTTAAAAAAATCCTCAATTCCGAAGACAAAAATTGATGCCTTTAAACTATTCAAACAAAGTTTTACAGTCCAAGGCTACTTCTTCTACATTGATCTATTAATCCCTCCACCACTCCTTTTGCATTTTTTCCTGTGGAATAAACATAGCAGAAAGAATTCTATCACTTTCAACTGACATCTCATTTCGATCCAGCCAGCCCGTTTCCATCAATCTTTGATAATCCCATACGATTATTGACACAAGGGAATTGCTAATATATAATTTAAATGTTGGGCCTATAGCTCAGCGGTAGAGCTGCCGGCTCATAACCGGTAGGTCCCAGGTTCGAATCCTGGTAGGCCCATGTAAAAGGAATGGAAGAAAGTAAGATAGATTTAAGGCCTCTCATTAAGCTCCAAGAATATGATCTTCAGATAAAGAGTTTAGAGAAAGAATTAAAAGATATACCTAAAAAATTTGAAAAACTTGAGGAAAATCTTGAGATAGAAAAGACATACCTTCTTCAGGCAAAACTGCAGATGGAGGAAAATCAGAAAAAGAGGAAGGAATTAGAGCTTAGCATCCAGAATTTCCGACAAAATATTGCCAATTACAAAGCTCAGCAGATGAAAAAGAAACTTACCAATGAGGAATATCAGGCTCTGAATGAAGCGATCGCTCTTGAAGAAAAGAAAATTGCAGAGGTTGAAGAGCTCCTCCTTGAAGAGATGCTCCTTGCCGACGAAATCGAAAAAGAAATAAAGAACAAGGAGGAGTCATTCCACAGAGCTGAAATCCAGATGCAGAAAGAAAAAGAGTTAATATTAAAGGAAAAGGATGAAATTGAAGAAAAAATTAAACAATTGAAAATTGTAAGAGAAAATACTGCCAGGGAAATTCCTCAAAAGTTAATGGATCTTTACAACAAGATTTCAAGGAAAAAGGATGGAATAGTTTTATCTGTTGTTAAGGATGAGTTCTGTTCTATTTGTAATATGAGGGTTAGACCTCAAAACCTTGCTGAGCTTAGAAAAAATACGAATATTATATTTTGTGAAAATTGCGATAGAATCCTGTATATGAAGGAAGTATACGAGAAAGAAGAGAAGCAGACTTAATAAATCTTTGGCTTTCTATTTTTTCATTTCTTTTAGTTTTTCTATTGCCAGATTCACAAAAATTCTTATCCATACAGTTATTGCATCCTCATCACCATTAAAATAAGGTGTGTGAAGCCCGTGTATAAAACCTTTCTTTTCGTTCCTCACCCCTAGCCAGAAAAAGAATGCAGGAACCTCTCTGGAATAAAATCCAAAATCCTCTGCAGTCATTTGGGGTTTTAAATTAATGCAGTTTTCTCTTCCAAGAATTCTTTTCAGCAAAGAAACACTCCATTCAGTCAGCTCAGGGTTGTTGTAAACTGATGGAACTTGATTTGCAATATCAAATTTATATCTTATTCCAAAAGAAAGCTTCATGCCTTCAAGGATTTTGCTCATTTTCTCCAAAACCATATTCCTTGATTTATCACTTAATGTCCTGATCGTCCCTTCCATCTCTACTCTTTCCGCCAGAACATTTGACCTTACCCCACCATTAATCTTACCAACTGTGATAACAACAGGATCGTTCACATCAGCAAATCTGCCTGGTATTGATTGAAATTGTGTTATAAGCAATGAAGAAGCCAAAATTGCATCTATTCCCTGATGGGGGTAAGCTCCATGGGCAGATTTACCTTCAATTTCAATTCTAAATGAATCTGCATTTGCCATGGAATATCCAGAAGTCCACCCAATTTTGCCAACCTCAATATCTGGAGAAACATGAAGGGCAAAAATGCAAGATGGTTTCAAAATACTGAACAATCCTTCCTTAATCATTAAATAGGCTCCACCTTCCTCCCCTGGCGGTGCTCCTTCCTCTGCAGGCTGAAATATGAAAAGGACATTGCCTGCAAGCATATCTTTAAATCTTGTAAGAACATCTGCAGTTCCAAGAAGGATTGTTGTGTGAAAGTCGTGCCCGCAGGCATGCATTACTCCAATGACCTTTGACTTGTATTCAATATCATTTTTCTCCTCAATAGGTAAGGCATCCATATCGGCTCTTATTGCAACAGTTGGATATTTATCCCCTTTCCAGAGTATTCCAACAACACCTGTTCCAGCTATCTTCTCCCTCACTTCAAGTCCGAGCTTCCTTAGATAATCTGCAACCATTCTTGATGTTTGAAATTCTCTGTTTGACAGTTCTGGATTAGCGTGAATATCCCGCCTTATTGAAACCATTTTCCCCTTAATTGAATCGATATAATCTTCGAGATTCTTATTTTCATAAGAAAACAAAAACCCATGAATAGCAAGGAAAGAGATAGTGGCAAAAGTTATTTTTTTCATAGCTTATTTATATTAAATTGGAAAGAAAAAGTCAAAATTGATTGTTTCAGTCAGTGTGATATAATCAACTATTTAAAAAATGCTCAATGTAGTTTTAATTCTAATTTCTTCATTTCTCTGGAGCACTTCTTTCCCGATAATTAAATATGCCTTGAAATTTTCTGATCCTCTGGATCTTTTATATATAAGATTTGCCTTTGCTTCCTTTTTTGCATTTCTAATTATTCTTTTCTCTGACAAAAAATTCTCGATCCTTAAAAATAGCTCAATTGCATTACTTGGTTTCTTGAATACTATTGGTTTTATATGCCAGTTCTTTGGACAAAGATTAACCACATCTTCCAATGCCTCTGTCCTTTCCAATACCTCAATTATATTCACAGCTCTTCTCGCAATTCTTATTTTGAAAGAAGAGATTAACCCAAAAAAGGCTATAGCAGGGTTACTTGCTATAACAGGAGTGACATTTATCTCCACAGGCTTTAGACTGGAATTAAGCTCAACTACAAGGGGGGATCTTTTGGTTCTGCTTGCCGCTATATGCTGGGCATTTTTTACAATCGTCAACAAAGTAACTCTGTCCAGCACCAACGCTCGGAATATAGTCCTCGGTACCATGATATGGACATTTTTATTCCTTCTCCCCTACTCTCCATTTCTTGGGAAGGAAATCCCTCTAAAGACCATACTTGTTGGATTCTATCTAAGCCTTTTCTGCTCAATTATTCCCCTATATTTTTTCAATCTCGCCCTTAAAAAGCTGGGAGCATATTCAACCGTTGTTTATCTCTCAACAGAGATAATTTTTGCAGTTACTCTTTCAATTATTTTACTGAAAGAAGCCCTCACAGTCCCCTTTATCACCGGAACCATTCTTATATTGATAGGAATATATCTTAATCCCCAGAAATAAATCTTAGAGTTCGCTCCATTCTCTCCTTAACATTAAGAATCTTTAAAGGAAACTCAATCTTTGAACCATCCTCTATTAAAGGGACAAAGCTCTTGAGCTCAAGACCTGAAAATTTTGATGTAAGGGCAACCCTGATAGGGTGAAACAATTCTTTCCCCTTTATCTTCAGTTCCTCCCCAACTTCTTTAACCATTGCAGAAAATTCATCCCATCCGACATAATCTAAATCCTTTATTTTTGAAAACAATTTCGAAATAACCCTTTTCGAACTTTCTTCAAGAACAAGCTTTTTTGATTCCTCATCCATTTCCTCAGGTTTAAAATAAAAGAAAATCTGAAACTCTTTTTTAACATCTTTTAATGTCTCCAGATTGGAAATAACTGCTTGAATAGCGCTAAAGAGCCATTTTTTGTGGGAATCTTTAAGAACAGGTGGCAAAAACCCTTCCTCTCTTAAATATGGAATACACTCCTCAACAATCCTTTCAATTGGGACCTTCCGAATATGTTGCCGATTTATCCATTTAAGTTTTTCATAATCAAAAATTGATGGAGATTTTCCAACCCTTTCAAGCTCAAAAGCTTTTACTATCTCATCAATCTCCAGAACCTCCCTTCCGTCAGGAGAAGACCATCCAAGAAGGGAAAGGTAATTCATAAGAGCTTCAGGCAGATACCCTCCCCCCCTAAATTGATCCAGGGAGGTGGCACCATGCCTTTTGGAAAGTCTTGTTCCATCAGAACCAAGAACCATTGGAAGATGAGCGAACTCCGGATAATCCCAGCCCAATGCTCTGTAAACAAGAATCTGTTTGGGTGTGTTTGAAATGTGATCCTCACCTCTTATTACATGGGTTATCCTCATATATTTGTCATCTATTACACAGGCGAAATTGTAAGAGGGAAAGCCATTTGATCTTAAAAGGACAAAATCTTCAATAAAATTTGTTGAAAACTTTAAATCTCCTCTTACAATATCCCTAAAAATAACCTCTTGGTCCGAAGGAACTTTAAGCCTTATTGCTGCCTTCTCACCCTTCTTAACCCTTTCTATGGATTCCTCAATTCTTAGATTTCTGCACTTCCCTGAGTATTTCGGAATTCCTCCAAGGGAAAGAATTTTCTCCCTCTCCTTCTCAAGCTCCTCAACACTGCAGAAGCAGAAATAGGCATAACCCTTCTCAATTAGCTCAAAGGCATGTTTTTTATATATTTCTATTCTTTCAGATTGCCTGTAAGGACCAAAATCTCCTCCAACATCAGGTCCCTCATCCCAATCTATTCCAAGCCACCTCAGATCCTCCATCAGGAGCTTCTCAGATTCCCTTGTTGATCTCTCCACATCTGTGTCTTCAATCCTAAGTATAAAAGAACCTTTATTCTTTCTTGCAAAAAACCAGTTGAAAACAGCTGTTCTCGCATTTCCTACATGAATGAACCCAGTGGGTGAAGGAGCAAATCTAACTCTTATCATTTCTCTTTTAACATTACTATTGAATAGCATGAAATTGCTTCCCCTCTTCCCAGCTCACCAATCCCTTCATGGGTCTTAGCTTTTATATTGAGAAGCTCACTTTTAACTCCCAATATTGATGAGAGCTTATCCCTCATAAAGGGAATGTAAGAAAAGAGCCTTGGCTCCTGAGCAATTACCACGCAATCAATGTTCATGACTTTCATATTCTTTTCGTTCATAATCTCACTAACTTTTGAAAGGAAAATTGTGGAGTCAATGTTTCTGTATCTTTCATCAGTGTCAGGGAAAAGTTCTCCAATACTTTTTTCACCCAATGCACCAAGAATCGCATCGATTATTGCATGGACTATGACATCTCCATCAGAATGTCCTTTTAGTCCTTTTTTGTGAGGGATTTCAATCCCTCCAAGGATCAACTTCCTCCCCTCTTCAAGGGGATGAATGTCAAAGCCTATACCTACTTTTATTTTCAAGGATAGCCTCCGCAATTAATAAATCAAGTTTTGTTGTAATTTTCAAATTTGTCATCTCTCCTTCCACTGTTCCAACCTCAAAACCTGCTCTTTCCATAAGTTCTGAGTCATCAGTAGCATAAATTCCTTTCTCCTCTCCTATTTTATGGGAATGTAAAATATCTTTCAAATAGAATCCTTGTGGTGTTTGAACTCTAAAAACTTTCTCCCTTCTTAGAGAACTTACAACTTTGCCATTTTCAACTATTTTTAAAGAGTCAAACTCTTCAATTATTGGGATGGCACACCCAAATTTTTTGACACCTTCTATGACCCTCGTTATCAATTCCTTTGAAACAAGAGGTCTAACAGCATCGTGAATCAAGACAATGCATTCACCTTCAAGGGCAAGAAGACCATTCTTTACCGAGTTCTGTCTCCTTTCACCACCCTTTACAATTTTTTCAAGCTTTGGATATTTTTCTTTCAACTCATCCCAGAGGGGAGGGTTGTCAATCACAAGGACAATTGAATCAACCAGCTCATGATTTGAAAAGGCTTCAAGAGACCACTCGAATATCGGCTTCTCTTTAAGAAGATGGAACTGTTTTGGAAGAGGATCTTCAAACCTCCTTCCTTTTCCTGCAGAAAGAATTATTGCAGATACTTTATTCCTCATTAAACCTACCAAAAATCATTTTTCCTGCTGTTGTCTGGAGGACAGAAGTTACAGTGATGTCTATGTTTTTTCCTATCATTCTTCTCGCATTGTCAACGACAACCATGGTTCCATCATCAAGATATGCCACACCCTGATCCTTCTCTTTTCCCTCCTTAAGGATAAACACTTTCATAGTCTCACCAGGGAGCACAACAGGTTTCAAAGCATTGGAAAGTTCATTTATATTGAGAACTGAAATCCTGTGGAGTTGAGCAACTTTGTTCAAGTTAAAGTCATTGGTTATTATCTTAGCATCAAGTTGCTTCGCAAGCTCAATTAGCTTGGAATCTACATCTTTTATTTCTGGAAAATCAAGTTCAGATACCATAACAGAGACTGTGGAAGATTTTTGCAATCTCTGGAGAATATCAAGCCCCCTTCTACCCCTCTGCCTTTTCAGAGGATCTGGTGAGTCTGCAACCTGCTGTAGCTCTCTAAGAACAAATTGAGGAACTACAAGAGTTCCTTCTATAAATCCAGTATCACAAATATCCATAATCCTTCCGTCAATTATTACAGAAGTGTCAAGAATCTTATAGCTTCTTCCTGCTCTCTTTTCCCTCAAAAATGTAAAAAGGGTTACAGGATTAAACCATTCAGACTTTTTTAAACCTATAATAAAACCCATGTAGGGTAAAACGATCAAAGAGACAAAGGAAATAAACTGAGAGGTTATCTCATCAGGGGAAAGAATTCTATAGATGCTTGAAAGAAGCCAGCCGAAAATTATACCTCCCCAAACTCCCATTGTAGCACCCCATATAACCTTAAACTGGGCTTTCTTTACCAAATGTTCAAGGTAGATAACTATAATCCCTATAAGGACTCCAAGGATTGCTCCGTAAACATTTTTAAAACCCAATGGTGGGAGGAAATATCCAACTACGCCCATTACAAAGATAAATAAACCTCTTAAAAGTATAAAGCCCATTTTATGCTCCTTCTTTTTACAATTTTAATAACCTATAAAGCTCCCTGATATGGGAGATTCCTTCCATCTCAATTTCAAACTTTCCCTTTTTGGGAAGATTTTTTTCAGGCATAACTATCTTTTTGAAACCCAGGGATTCAGCCTCTCTTATCCTTGCCTCAGAATCCCTCACAGGTCTTACCTCTCCAGCAAGTCCCACCTCTCCAAAAAAAACCATTCCCATGGGTATAGGGTTATTCTTTTTACTGGAAATAAGCGAGGCTATGAGAGAAAGGTCAGATGATGGGTCATCAATGTATATACCACCTGCAACATTGACAAATATATCCTCTCCTGCAAAACTGAACCCTAACCTTTTCTCAGCTATTGCAATTAACATTGATGTTCTTGCAGGGTCAAGGCCTATTGTTGTTCTTCTGGGCGAACCAAGATAGACTGTTGGTGATACAAGGGTCTGAATCTCAATCATCATGGGTCTTGTTCCCTGGAATCCGCAGTAAATCGATACTCCAGTTTCCTTTCCATCAAGATCTGATAGAAAAAGATTTGAAGGATTCTGGACAGGGATTAGCCCTCTCTCTTCCATTTCAAATAATCCCACCTCGGAAACAGCACCAAACCTATTTTTAACAGCCCTTAAAATTCTGTGGCTCTGAAACCTCTCACCCTCAAAGTAGAGAACAGCATCAACAATGTGCTCCAATGACTTGGGTCCTGCAATTAGACCTTCCTTTGTTATATGACCTATTATAAAGGATGATACCCCACCTTTTTTGGAGACATTAAAAATCCTGGATGTTACTTCTCTAACTTGTGCCATACTTCCAGGAAGAGAGTCCAGACTGGCAGAAAATATTGTCTGTATCGAATCACAAACCAGGAAATCAGGTTTAAGAGTATTTACTGTTTCCTCCACCTGCTCCCAGATTGTTTCTGATAGAATATAAATATCCTTAGCTTTTATTCCTATCCTCTCACCCCTCAATTTTATCTGGGATGGGGACTCCTCTCCTGAAACATAGAGGACTTTGAAACCTTTCTTTTCAAGGGCATGGGAGACCTGAAGGAGCAAGGTTGATTTTCCTATTCCAGGTTCTCCACCAATAAGGGTTATTGAACCTTTTATAATTCCACCACCCATGCATCTATCAAATTCTGAAATTCCAGTTTTTATTCTCTCCCATTTGTCAATATCAATCTCATTGTAGGGAAGGGGTTCATTCATGGATAAAACAAAATCCCCTTTCTTCCTTTCCACCTCCATAAAGGAGTTCCAGCTTGCGCAGGATGGGCATTTTCCAAGCCATTTTGGAGATTCATATCCACACTCCTGACAGATATAGGTTACTTTCATTTTGATCTAAAACCTATCCCAAAATAAAATTGAGATTTCTCCTTCAATGCAAAATCATCAACTCCCGCTACAAAGAAGAGATTAGAAAAGGGATAATATCTTGTATAAGCTCTTAAAATTGGTCTTGGTCTTCTATTCAGCTCAAAGCCGTCTATTGATAATTCAAAGCTTTTTAAAGGCTTAAAACCAATGCCCAAACCAAAACTTGACTCAATGAATCCTGCCTTCACTAAAAAACCCTTGTATTTCATACCCCCAAGAAATGAAATTTTTACCTTTTCATCCCATGGGCCCTTCAGAACTTCTCCTTCCATAAATCTTTTGTCATTTTCAGAAATTGAAAAAGTTAAGTATCCCCTTGCAAGCAAATCAGAGGATAAATATTCCCCCCTTATCCCGTAGGAGATTTCAGGAGGGGTAATCTTAGATATCACTCTTTTCGACTCTTTGAGGGTCTCCTTAAGATCTGTCAAACTATCATCTACTTTTTGATAAAAAGAGGGGTCATTTATAACCTTTGATGCAAGTCCCTCACCTTCCTTTATTCTTTTAGTGATTTCCTCAAGCTCTGAAATCAACCTTTGAGCCTTATCAATTGTCAGGCTGAGATTCTCTACACTCCTATTTATTTCTTTTTTGTTCTCAGAAATTAAGGAGGTAATTTCCTTAGAAATTCTTTCAAAGTCCGATGCGATCTTCGAAAAATTGGAATCAAGTTTTTCAGCAAGATTGGAAACCGACATCTTTATATCAGGATAATCAGAATTTATACCCCTCGAAATCTCCCTCAAATTCTGCATGGTGATCTCAATATTTGACAGAAGGCTTTTCAGTCTGTTCTCTCCAGAAGGTTCTGTAAGAGCATCCCTTAGAACCTTACCAACTGATTTCACATCTTCACCGATAGAATAAAATGTCTGTCCTATCTGATCTATGGAGAGGGGCTGAATCCCCTCAACATATGAATTTTCCTTTAAAAAAGGCTTATCAGGTGGTCCTGGAAAAATCTCCACATACTTTTCCCCCATAATTCCCATTGAACTCACAGCAGCCTTTGAACCTTCCCTAATTTTCACATCTTTATAAATAAACATTGTAATTTCAGCCATCCCCTCTTTAAGATCTATGTCCTTTACCCTTCCAACTCTCACACCCGCAACTCTAACCGATGAGTTCTTCTCTAAGCCAGCAAGGGTTGTAAATTTTGTCTTGAGAATATAACCTTCCCTCTTGAATATTTCAACTTCCCTTGTTCCAAGCCATAAAACGAGATAAGCAAATATCATTAATCCAATTGCTACAAATATTCCTACCTTATACTCTATCTTCATCCCATCCCTCCATTTTGAATCACTTTCATTTTAAATTATCCTTACAGGACCTTCAGATTCTCCCTTTATAAATTGCTGCACTATGGGGTTTAGTGAATTCCTCATTTGCTCAGGAGTTCCAACTTCAATAATTCTTCCGTCATGCAACATTGCAATTCTATCAGCAACACTGAAGGCACTAACTATATCGTGGGTTATTATTACAGAGGTCACACCAAGGGAATCCCTCATCCTCACAATTAACTTATTTATGGAGTCCGCTCTTATAGGATCCACTCCTGTTGTGGGCTCATCGTATAAGAGAATCTTAGGCCTTAAAGCGATTGCCCTTGCCAAACCGACCCTTTTCTTCATCCCTCCGCTAAGTTGAGAGGGCATTAGCTTTTCAATTCCAGGAAGGTCAACCCTTTCAAGGCTATCCTTCACTCTCCTTTCAATTTCATCAGGTGGAAGCCCAAGCCTTTCAAGTCCAAATTTTATATTTTCCTCTACTGTCATTGAATCAAAAAGAGCTGCTCCCTGAAAAACCATTCCAAATAATCCAACCAATTTGAAAAACTCATCCTCCTTCAAAGATGTTATTTCCAGATCATCAACAAATATTTTCCCTCTATCAGGCTTCAGCAATCCTATCATATGCTTTATCAATACAGTTTTTCCTGCTCCACTCCCTCCCATTATAACCATTATCTCACCATCTAATATTTCAAGGTTTACACCATTGAGAACTTTCTTTCCATCAAAGCTTTTGTGAAGGCCAATAATTTTAATCATCTTTTCATTGAAAAAGGAAGGATTTTTGCAATAAAGAAATCTGCAATTAAAATCAGAATAGAAGATACAACAACAGCAGATGTGGTAGACCTTCCCACTCCCTCTGCTCCACCCTCTGTTCTCAAACCTTTGTAACAACCTATGATGGCAATAATTGCACCGAAAAATACTGCCTTAATAAGTCCTGAAGTCACATCCCACCACTCAGTGTATAGGAGAAGGAATTCGTTGAATAGAACAGGGTTGATCCCCATCAATTGAACAGAAACAAATTTTCCACCTATTAACCCTATGGCATCACCATAAGCAGTAAGAACTGGAACCATTATCATTGCAGCAAGAAATCGGGGGATCACGAGGTATTTTACTGGATCTGCACCAAGAGTAAATAGTGCATCTATTTGTTCTGTGACTTTCATTGTCCCTATCTCAGCTGCCATTGCAGAGCCAACCCTTCCAGCTACCATAAGACCTGTGAGAACTGGTATCAACTCCTTTGTGAGGGATATACCAACAACAGAACCAACATACATTTCTCCACCAAATCTCTTCATTCCAATAATTGTCTGAAGTGCAAGAACCATTCCAGTAAAAAGAGAGGTTAATGAAACCACTGGAAGAGATCTGTTACCTATCTCCATTAGTTGAGCAAAGAAGACTTTCCTTTCAAAGGGTCTTGTAAAAATTTTCCTGAAAATGCTTGCAATAAGTATTGAAATTTCCCCAAGATCTGCCACTCCCCTTCCTATTCTCCAGAAGAACCTTGAGATCAGAGGAAATCTTTCGATGTTAATCACTGGAACTCCTCATAGGGAGCAATATCCTCAAATTTTGTAAACTTGTCTAAAAAAGCAAGTTCAATTGTTCCAGTAGGTCCATTCCTTTGCTTTGCAATTATTATCTCTGCTACCCCTTTTTTTGGAGTGTCTTTAATGTAGAACTCTTCTCTATAAATAAAAGCCACAAGGTCTGCATCCTGCTCTATTGCACCTGATTCTCGAAGATCTGATAGCTGAGGTCTTGCTCCTTTTCTCTCTCTCTTTTCAGGAGCCCTGCTCAGCTGGGAAACTGCCACAACCGGAATAGAAAGTTCCTTTGCAAGCTCCTTTATAGCCCTTGAAATAGCTGAAATCTCCTGAGTCCTGTTTTCAAATCTTGCTCCTCCCCTCATAAGCTGGAGATAATCGATAAAAAGGATGTCCAAACCTCTTTCCATCTTGAGTCTTCTTCCCTTTGCCTTCATTTCGAGTATTGAAAGGGAAGGAGTTTCATCAATGAATATATCTGCCTTTGAAAGAACATTCTGAGCCATAATTATTTTGTCCCACTCATTCTGGCTTATATAACCATTCTGCAATCTCTGAATATCAACTTGAGCCTGAGAGCCAAGAAGTCTTATGCAGAGATGCTCCTTCGACATCTCGAGGGTAAAAATTCCAACTTTCTTTCCGAATTTAACTGCCACATTTGTAGCTATGTTCATGGCAAAGGCAGTTTTTCCCATGGATGGCCTTCCAGCAATAACGATGAATTCGCTATTGTGGAGGCCAGATGTTTTCTTGTCAAAATCTTTAAATCCTGTTGGAATACCAGATATTAACTCACCTCTCTTGGAAAGGGCTTCTATATAATCCACAGTTTCCTGTATTACTTTTTTAATTTCAACAAAACCCGGCTTTACCCTCTGCTCTGAAATCTCAAAAATCTCATGCTGAGCAAGATCCAAAAGCTCATCAGGGTCTCCAATTCCTTCCATTCCACTCTTTGCTATTTTTAAACTTGAGAGAATGAGCCTTCTTGCCAATGCTTTCTCTTTTATTATGTTCAAATAGCTATCTATGTTCATACTCTTAGGAACGCCATCAAGAAGGGAGGATATGTAGGAGGTGCCACCAACAACCTTTAATTCCCCTGCATTCTCCAGCTCTTCAGAAAGAGTAACAAGATCAACCTTCTCCCCTCTGTCTGCCATCTCAACAATCTTCCTCATGATTTTTTGGTGGGACTCGATGTAGAAATCTTCAGGAGTTATTAGAGAAAGAACTTTGTGAAGATGGGAATTTTCAGTAAGGATTGCACCAATTACAGCCTTTTCTGCATCTGCATTGTGGGGGAGGGACTTCTGGGGTAATGAAATGAAGTCGCTCATAGGCTTTTACTCCTCCTTTACGACTTCAATCTTGATTTCACTGATGACTGATGGATGAAGTCTTATGGGAATAGTGTAAATCCCGAGCCTTTTTATAGGTTCTTTCAGCTGAATCTTCTTTTTATCAATTCCAAAGCCAGCCTTTGAGAGAGCTTCCTCTATATCTGCAACTGTGACAGAACCAAAAATTGTATCCTTTTCTCCACATTTTTTTGGAATTGTTAGATTCAAAGCCCTCAATTTCCTGTCGAGCTCCTCAATTGTTAACTTCTCTATTTCCATCTTCCTCTGCATTTCCTGCATTTTTCTTTTTAAACCTTTTATATTTTCCTCGGTTGCAGGTAAGGCAATCTTCTTTGGAAAAAGGAAGTTTCTTGCATATCCATCCTTCACATCCACAATATCTCCAATTTTTCCAAGATTTTGAAAATTTTCGATCAAAATTACCTTCATTTTTACCCGCCTATTCAGGTAAGAATGGAAGAAGAGCCATTATCCTTGCTTTTTTTATGGCTGAGGCAAGCCTTCTCTGATGGTAGGCGCAAGTTCCTGTCATCCTCCTTGATAAGATTTTACCCCTGTCAAGGACAAATTCTTCAAGGAGAGAAACATTTTTGTAGTCAATGTAGTGAATGTCTTCAGCACAGAACTTGCAGAATTTTTTCCTGGGAGAGAAAAATCTTCTTGTTTGTGTTTGGGTCTCTTTCTTACTCATCTTTTCCCTCCTCTTCTAATTTTTCAAAGGAGATTTCACTCTTTTCCCTCTTTCCTTCTTTCTTCTCTTTTTTCTTTTCTTCCTTCTTCTTCATCTTCTCTACTTTTTTTAGATAGTCGTCCATTCTAATTGTCAGAAATCTTATCACCTTTTCCGATTGCTTGAATCTCCTTTCCAGTTCCTTTGGAATAAATGGTTCTCCTTCATAGAAGAAGAAATAGTAGTTGCCTTCATGGAATTTTCCAATTTTGTAAGCAAGAACCCTTCTTCCCCAGTGCTCTTCCTGAATAATTAGACCTCTGGAATCCTCAATAAACTTCCTTACACCAGAGAGGAAATCTCTGATTTCCTCTTCGCCCAGTTCAGGACTGAGAATAAAACCTGTTTCATACTTTCTCATATATACCTCCTT
>JBBIMS010000013.1:0-1230 GCA_037444285.1 Candidatus Aminicenantota bacterium
ACCTGGATTCTTGACTGGATATTAGGCAGAGGTTCTACCCTCCATAATTTTAAAGAACTGATAAGGGAAAATCTTATAAAGGGGAAAAGGATTTTTTTCTTATCAGAACTTTTATATATGAGTGATTCTGTGAAGGAATTAACCAAAACCCACAAATTATCCCAGAAGGATTACTTCGATTTTTTGAATCAGTTAAAATTTGGGAGAAAAATTGAACTGTTGGATGGGTTTTATCTTCTGGAAGTTGAAAAGGTTTTATCAGGGAATTCCTTAGGGACTACAATCCAGAAAGGAGAATTCTAAATCCTATAAAGATCAAAATCGTCCCTCCCAATAGCTCAGACCATCTTTTAATAAGTTTCCCTATCGCTCCACCAATGGAAAAGCCAATCATGCTGACTAAAAAACTAACCATTCCGAACATCAAGGATGGAACTATTATACCAATTTTTAAAACACCTATCCCGAGTCCAACTCCTAAGGAATCAATGCTTGTTGATATTGAAAGGAGCAAAATGTTAAAAAACTTATCCTGAACCATTTTATTTTTCCCTTCTTTTTCAAAGGACTCATATATCATCCTGAGCCCAACAGCAAGGAGAAGCAGGAAGGCAATGATGTGATCATATCTTTTTATAATTGAAATTGCAGAGGCTCCAGCAAGCCAACCAATTACAGCCATAATGGACTGGAAGAATCCAAATGAGAGGCTCATTTTTAAGGGAAGGCTTTTACTAAATCTTGATGCAATTCCTCCAGCAACAGAAACTGCAAAACAATCCATGGAAAGGCTAAGGGCTATTAAAAAAATGGTAAATAATCTCAAAATCTAACCTTTATTAAAATTCGCACTTAAAACTGAACTAATCAGTCTCAAAAGATTATTTTTGAAAATTAAAATTATATCATCTTTTCAGATTTTCCTGAACATGTGCTAATATATTCCCTATGAAAAAGGAGAGAGTGGTTTTAGCTAAAATCTTTATTTTCCTTCTTTCCTTATCTTTACTCAACTTACCCCTTTCCTCCTCAGATTTTTTAGAGTGGCTAAGGAAGCAGGATACTTATGGCTGGGAATATGAAAAAATAACCCCCTCTGTTTACTATAAAAAAATTTTTATAGAAGATATACCCCTTTCAATTCACATTTTAAAAGTCAACTGGAATAGAAAAATTACTGAGATTGAGCTCCAGAAGGCAGAGGATGGAATTTTTGGAAGGAAAACCTTG
>JBBIMS010000013.1:1240-13440 GCA_037444285.1 Candidatus Aminicenantota bacterium
AGATTGTGGATAATGAAATTAAAAAAGGTAAGAAAGTTATTGCCGGGATCAATGCCTCATTCTTTGAAGAAGACGGAAGACCTGTTGGACTTTTCGTGGATGAAGGAATTATCTGGACTCTTAATAACCGAAGATCCTCTTTGATAAAAACAACAAAAGGAAAACTAATCATATCAAAAAGCAACATTGAAATATATCTTAAAGTGGGGAAGGAGAAGGTGAAAGTAAAAGAATTAAATAGAGAAAAAACAGGTTCTGACAGAATAGTTATTTTTAATTGGCATTATAATAAAAAGATAAATTTAGAAAAGGGTTTTGCTGGAATTCTTGTTAAAATTGGAAATAAGAGATTCTCACCCACAGAAAAGGTGAAAGGGTATGTCTCAGATATAATAAGGGATGGTGGGATTCAGCTAAAATATGGAGAGGTTTTGATAGTTGCAAGGGAGTCAGAGAGTATTCTGAAGAATATCCGAATTAATTCTTCAATTACTTTTATAATAAGAAATCAATATTTTAGAGATGACATCGACTTTGCCGTTACTGGAGCGCCTCAGATTGTAAGAAGGGGCTTGAACTTTTACAAGGGTATAACTGAAGGGCTTACAGAAAAGTTTTATGATGCCCGCCACCCAAGAACAGGGATAGGATTTGCAAAGGGCAATCAAAAATTGTTTTTAATAGCTGTTGATGGAAGGCAGCCAGGGCTTTCAATTGGAATGACCCTTAAAGAACTTGCTGAATTATTTATAAAGCTCGGTTGCTTCAATTCTTTAAATCTTGATGGAGGTGGCTCAACAACAATGTGGGTAAATGGAAGGATTGTGAATTCTCCCTCTGATCTTACGGGTGAAAGACCTGTCTCCGATGCAATCCTGATAATTGAAAAGGGATTCACTACAGCAGGAAAATCCCTTGAATAACTTCTTAAACTTTTTAATTTAAATTTTTTCCATGTTATAATTACCTTGAGAATTTGACAGGAGAAAGGAATGAAGAGATTTTTAATCCTTATTTTTTTAGCCTTCACTTTCTTTCAATATTCCTCTGGAACTGATATAAACTTCACTCAGGAGGACAGGGAAAGGCTTATAAGACTTGAAACAACAATGAAGGAGTTCAAGGATTCAGTAGACAAGAGATTTGTTGAGTTTAGAGAATATGGAGATAAAAGGTTTGAGCAGATAGACAAAAGATTTGTTGAGTTTAGAGATTATGTGGATAAAAGGTTTGAGCAGATAGACAAGAGATTTGAGCAGATGATTTCTTTTCTCTGGATTCTCACAGCCATATTTGTTGGAATTGTGGGAGTGACAATAGGATTTGCTATATGGGACAGAAGGACAATGATAAGACCCTTTGAGAGCAAGGTTAGAGAGATAGAAGAGGAAATTCTCTCCAACAATGAGAAGTTCCACCGATTCCTTTCGGCATTAAAGGCTCTTGCAAAAACTGATGAGAAATTAGCTGAAATACTAAAAGAGCTAAAAATCCTTTAATCAAAAACAATTTCCTTGTTGCCATATCTTCTGGAAAATTATATAATTCCTCATGGTATGAATACTGTTTTGATAATTCTTCTCTTTCTTCTCCTTTCTGCTTTCCTTTTTCTTCTCTATCTTCTTCTTATCTCAAGGGAGAGGGATAAAAACGCCTCCCTTGATCTTGTCCAGAAACAGATGGATTCTCTCAGGGCACAGTTGAACGAGAGTCTCGGTATGACTGTCCAATCCCTGAACCAGCAATTCTCAAATCTAACCCAGCAAATAAACATGAGGCTAAAGGAGGTTGACGAGAAGATTTTCAGCTCAAGCAAGCATACATCAGAGATTTTTGCAAATGTTAAGGAAACCCTGGGAGCCCTATCCCAGGAGACAAAGAGAATTTTTGAGGTGGGAAAGGACATTGCAACCCTTCAGGACATTTTAAAGGCTCCAAAATTGAGGGGTTCATTGGGAGAACTTCTTCTGGGAGATTTGCTCTCCCAGATCCTCCCTCCAAAATTCTACTACCTTCAGTACAGATTCAAGAACAATGTCCAGGTTGATGCAGTAATAAAGCTTGCAGAGGGTTATCTTGTTCCGGTTGATTCAAAATTCCCCCTTTCAAGCTTTAAACTCATCCTTGATGCAAGAACAGAAGAGGAAAGGGCAAAGGCAAAGAAGAGATTTATAATGGATGTAAAGAAACATGTAGACGATATTTCCTCAAGGTATATTATTCCAGAGGAGGGAACCCTTGACTTTGCATTGATGTATATACCTGCTGAAAATGTTTACTATGAAACAATAATAAAGGATGAATCCCTTGGTGAGGAAGGCTCGATATTTTCTTATTCTTTAAAAAAGAGAGTTATCCCGGTTTCTCCCAATTCTTTTTATGCTTATTTACAGACAATACTTTTAGGCTTAAAGGGGATGGAAATAGAAGAATCTGCAAAGAGGATTCATCAGTTCCTTGAAAGTTTGCTGGGAGACTTTGTTAAACTGGAAGAGGATTTCAGAACTCTTGGAATGCACATTCAGAATGCAAGAAGGAAATTTGAAGATACTGAAAGGAAAATAGAGAGGTTAAAATTAAAAATTGGAGAAGCAAGTTCTGGGAAACCCCTTGCTGAGCAAGAAAAAAAGGAACTACCTTCCCAGAAATCCCTTTTTGACAAGTAATTTTTAGAGGATTTCCCTTATTGCCATACCGAGCACAGATCGGGGAAGGATCGCAGGTTTCCCTGTAAGCTTATGGATTCTCCTTTTTAAATCAAGGGGATATCCAATACAGTCAAAAACTATTAGATCTCCTGCACCAATTCTTATCCTTTCCCCAGCTTTCTCAATGTCCTGAAATGGGCTGTAGGGATTTAAAATCTCTATTGAAACATTTAGACCTGTTTTTTCCCATTTCCTTCTCACATGTTCCATCTGTTCTTTCATGGGAATAAAGACAAAAAGATTCCCCTGGGAGAGCAGAGAAATTGTAATATTGAAGATCAATTTTGAGGGCATAATAAATATGACTTTTGACTTAATCTCATCAAATTCCTCAGTGCAAAGAAGAGCACAAATCTTTATTCCCGAATCTTCTATTTCCTCCAACCTTCTCTGAATAAGAGGCATTATTTTCCTTTTACCCACCACAACAGAGGAACCATCTCTCAGCCTTGTTATTAAGGGGAAATCGTCTTTTTCAGGTTTCAATTTTTTTATTTCATCTACTGAAATTCCGTCTAAAGCTCCCTTCTCAATAATTTCAATCCTGTGTCCAATAATTGGAAGTAAATCCTTTGTAATATCATCCCTTGGAGATTGCCCAATAGTTATAAAACCGACTCTTTTTAGCATTTATCTCTCCATTATTTTTTTCTTTATGAGTTTTTCAATTTTTGCCAGAAGACTTTGATCCCTCACACCAGAACCAAGAGGGAGATATTGAGAAGGAACAGTAATTATGCATATTTCCTCTTTCTCCCTTATCTCTGCACTGATTACAGGTCTTGCATTTTCAGGATTGAAGGTCATAATGAGGTCTGGGAAGGTAGCTACTCTCTCATTCCCCATTTCAAGGGCAATATATTCATTCATTACTTTTATCTCATAATTCTCTCTCCCTTTAACTTTTATAATGCCGACATCGAACCCTCCTCTCCTTTTTATACTTACCTTCTCAACCCGCCCTTTTGTTAGAAAATTTCCCTTAAAAAAATTGCAGACCTTTTTGAGAGTATCTTCTGCACCCTTTCCATTATTTAATAAAATCTCTCCAACCCTTAAAGCAATTTTTGTTGCTCCAGGAGCTCCATTTTCTTTGACATACTTGGCAGAAACAGGATTTCTTGCGACAGCCACCATTCCACCAGCTCTTATTGCAGATTCTCTTACAAGCTCAGCAACCTTTTCCATAGAGCCTTTGTAATAAGCTTCCACTCTATCCCCCTTTTCAAAATCACCTCCCACTGCGGTTTGAATTGAAACATAATTTTTCTTCCTGTGAAGTCCCATAGAACCCATAAGTCCGAGGGGGTGTGCTCTACCATTGCAAGGAGCATCCACAACAGGGATTCCCAGAAAAGCTGATTGAATCCAGCCATTTACTATTCCAATAGCTCCAATCTCACTTGAAATAAGTCCATCAACCTTTACCCCTGATTTCTCAATTAAAATTTCAACTGCTCGGACAAAATCATCAGATTTCAATATTCCTCTTCCAGAAGATGGAGCTCCAACAGCAGATACAGTGAGAAGAGTTGCATCTTCTGGGAGCTCATCTATGGGAATTATCTCTGAGAAACCTTTTTCGAGGGCAATATTTGCAATCTCCTTTGCGTCTTCAATCCATCCCCCTCCACCACCTCCAAGAACTGCACCACCAAGAATCAAAGCCTCAACATTATCCTTATTAACCTTAATCTTCATTCTTAACCTTCCTTAAAAATTTCCATCCCTATCCAATAAAGAATAATTGCTGAAATTATTCCATTAAATGCATAAATTGAGAAGGGGAAAATTTTTATAGTGAAGGGGTGTCCAGATGTTATCCAGCCAATGAAAAAGGAGATGGCATAAACTCCAAGAGCTACTGGATTCCAGATTTTGGAATTTTTTACTCTTTGAATTTTCCTCATTTTTCTTAAAAGATAAAAATCTGCAATAATTATCCCTCCGATTGGGCTTACACCTATACTAAGCAAACTCAGGAAAAGATCGAGTCTCTGGAGAATTCCAAAAGCTGCAAGAAAAGATGAAAAAATACCAACTACCACAGCAAGTTTCCATCGAGTCCATCTTATTATATTGTTAAAGGCAAGAACAGAAGAATAGAGATTACTATCGTTTGTTGTCCATTGAGCAAAGGCAATGGCAAGAAAGCCAATTAATCCAAGACCTGCATATTCTGAACTGATTATTATATCAGGTAACCTTTCGTGATAGAGACCTGTTCTCATTGCAATGATTGAACCAACCGATTGCATTACAGCACTTACTCCCATTGAAAGAGTTGCTGAAAATAGTATGTCCCTGAATCGTGGTTTTGCATAACGGAATACATCTGCTGAGGTTACAGCACCAACAACAAACCCTCCAGCAATTATTGAAGCTGCCTCTCCAAGAGTTATAGGATAAGGGGATGGATAATGGTTAAGAGCAAGATTTAAAAGTTTATCGGAAGGTAAAAAATCCAATTTCATTCTAAAAGCAACATAAATAAAAACTATAATCATTGGTGGAACAACAGCCCAGCTCAAAGCTTTAAGACCTCTGAAACCGAATATTGCTGGGATCATCATGAAAATACCACTAAGAAAAGCAAGGTATTGAACAGGAATTGATGTTCTTGAGTATGTAACCAGGGTCTCGGCAAAAAGTCCTGCCTGAACGCCAAACCAACCCATAAAGGATAGGGCAAGACAAAGGGACATTATAAGGGAGCCTTTCTCACCAAAAGCAATCCTTGCAATCAATGGAGTTGAAAGTCCCAATTTAGCTCCGATATAACCAGTTAGACTCATCATCCCAATCAAAATTACTTCACCAAGAATGTATGCCAGAATAACTTTCTTGACAGAACCGAGCCCCATTCCTACCATCATTCCTCTTAGAAGAGCAGACATAACAATTGCAACCCCTATCCATACCATTGCTACATCAATCCAGGATTTTCTTTTCTCAATAGGGACTTCCCTTAATGAATAATCTTCCAAATACTCTGTTTCATTTTTCATGTTAAGACCTCTAAAGAATACAAATGAATTTTAATATAATCATTTTATTCAGGCAACAGACAAAACTAAAAATGATTATTTTTCGTAAAAAATAATAAAATCAATGCAGGAGGTAAAGATGAGGATTAAAATTTTTACAACTATAATTTTAATTTTCCTCCTTCTTCCCTTATCAGGGGAGGAAACTTACAAACTTCCTCCAAAAATAATATGTGACATTCTCGACGCTCCTCCTCTTCCTTATGTAGTTTTAAGCCCTGATAGAAACTGGCTACTGATGATTGAAAGTGAGAGTATGCCAAGGATTTCAGAACTCTCCCAGCCAGTAATTGGACTTGCTGGAATAAGGATCACACCTAAGAACAACTCCATATTCACAGGCTCTCCAAGAAGGAAAGGGATGATTCTGAAAAATGTTATCTCAGGAAAGGAAACAAGGATTCCACTCCCTCCCTCCATTAACATTTCATCACCTCAATGGTCTCCTGATAGCAGATATATATCATTTTTAAATATACAACCAGATAAGATAGAGCTCTGGCTTGCTGATATATCAGGAAAAACAAAGATTCTTGTTGGTTCTGGTTTGAACGGAATATCCTTCGAGCCAATAAAATGGTTTCCTGATAGCAGAAGAGTCCTTTGCCTTATGATCCCTTCTCAAAGGGGGAACCCTCCAAACCCCCCATCAGTTCCTTCAGGTCCAAATATCCAGATTTCAGAAGGTAAACCATCTCCTGCAAGAACCTATCAAAATCTTTTGAAAAAACCCTTTGATGAGAAACTTTTCGATTTTTACTTTACATCTCAACTTGCCATCGTGGAAATTAGTAATGGAAGTAAAAAACTCATAGGCTCACCTTCAATCTATGGAAATTTTGAGATTTCTCCCGATGGAAAATACATTCTAACAACAAAAATTGTAAGACCCTATTCCTATATTGTTCCCATGGAGTATTTTGCCAAAAAAGTTGAGATATTGAACATTGAAGGGAAACTTGTAAAGCAACTTGCAGATCTACCCCTGGCAGAGAATGTTCCAATAAATGGTGTTCCAGAGGGTCCAAGGGCTCATACATGGATGGGATATAAATCCACTGTGATATGGGCAGAAGCCCTTGATGGAGGGAATCCAAAAAGAAAGGTTGATTTTAGAGATAAGATAATGGCTCTTGATGAACCTTTCAATGGAGAACCCAAGGAAATTTTCAGAACAAATCTCCGTTATTCAAACACATTTTTTGGTGAAGGTATTGCACTTATAAGGGAATTTGATAGACCATCAAGAAAAGTCAGGTTGTGGTTTCTCGATCTTAATAACCCTGAATCAAAAAAATTAATTTTTGACATAAATGTAGAAGATAGATATAACAACCCAGGTAACCCTGTCACATGGCTCAATAAATCAGGGCAAAGAGTTCTGGTTCAGTCTCCTGATAGAAAATTCATCTATTTAACAGGTGAAGGAGCATCCCCCGAAGGAGACAGACCATTCCTTGACAGACTTGAGCTTGAAACATTGAAGAAGGAAAGAATTTTCCAATCTGAGAAGAATTTCTATGAGCCAGTTATTGCTTTGATGGATGAAAGTGCAGAGAAATTTATAACAAGAAGGGAATCAAAGAATGAGCCTCCCAATTATTTCTTGAGGAAGAAGGGAGAAAAGCCTGTGGCACTGACTTATTTCAAAGATCCTGCCCCTCAACTCGCAGGAGTTAAAAAAGAATTGATCCGCTATGAAAGGGAGGATGGAGTTAAACTTTCAGGGACTCTTTACCTTCCTCCAGACTGGAAAGGTGAAAGACTTCCTTTAATAATGTGGATTTACCCAGCAGAGTTTCAGACCGCTGACACAGCCTCTCAGGTAAGGAGTACCGAAAATAGATTCACCTTCTACAGGGGTGCTTCCCATCTTTTCCTTTTAACTCAGGGATATGCAATTCTGGACAACCCAAGCCTTCCAGTAGTTGGTCAATATGGGAATGACACCTATGTTCTTCAGGTTGTGGCTGGAGCAAGGGCAGCTGTCAAAAAGGTTGTTGAAATGGGTGTTGCTGACCCAAATAGACTGGGGGTTGGTGGACACAGCTATGGAGCATTTTCAACTGCTAACCTTTTAGCCCATTCTGACCTCTTCAAGGCTGGAGTTGCAAGATCAGGAGCTTATAACAGAACCCTCACCCCCTTCGGTTTCCAGAACGAGGACAGAACTTTATGGGAAGCTCTTGATACTTACATAAGGATGTCTCCCTTTATGTATGCAGATAAAATAAATGAGCCAATACTAATAATTCATGGAGAAGCTGATGATAATCCAGGAACATTCCCTATACAGTCAGAGAGACTATTTGCAGCAATAAAAGGACACGGAGGAATTGCCAAATTGGTTTTCTATCCTTATGAATCTCATGGATACAGGGCGAGAGAAACTGTTCTTGATTGTATCTATCAGATGATTGATTGGTTTGACAGATATGTGAAAAATATATCAACCGCTAAATAGAGCCTTTATTCCAATTTCGTTTGTGTTATTATATTAGTTTGATTAAAATAGATTGGTAAGAGGAAAAGAATGGGAGATTCTTTTCAAAAAATTGGTTTTAAAATTGAAGAATTAATCTCGATAAGGAGGTTTGAATGACTTACTTTCTTTATATAATCCTTCTTTACCTAATAATTCTTTTCGGAATGAACATTTACAGAGCAAGAAGGGTAAAGAGTGGTGAAGACTTTATGGTCGCAGGAAGAACTTTGAACTGGAAGGTCATGGTTTTCACCCTTGTGTGTACATGGATTGGCTCAGGAACATTCATTGCTGGGGCCGAATTTGCCTATAGAGCAGGGCTTTCTTCATTGTGGTTACCTGCTGGAGCATGGTTTGGAATACTTATAATTTATTTTCTCTCTGCTAAGATAAGAAAATTTGGGCAATTCACAATTGGGGATATCTTAGAGACAAGGTATTCAAAATGGGCAAGACTGGTGGGCGCAATCGCTCTAATAATATCCTTTGTTAGCATTGTGAGTTATCAATTCAGAGCTGGTGGTTTGATTCTGAATATTTTGACCCAGGGGAAGGAAAAGGCATCCATACTACATTTAAAAGATGGAACTCAAATAAAGGCATTTGAACTTGAAAGGTATGGGGAAAATTATTCCTTCAAAGATGAAAATAGAGAAACAAAAAAAATCCCTGTCTCTGAGGTAAAGAAAATTTATGCAGTTGGAAAAATTTCTGTTGAACAGGGGCAACTAATAACCGCAATATTTGTAATTGTATTTACAGCTCTTGCTGGAATGATTTCTGTTGCCTACACAGACCTTTCAAATGGAGTGATAATTGTCCTTGCATGTATTCTCTCTCTACCATTCATGCTTCACACAGCAGGAGGATGGAGTGGGATGAAGGCAAATCTTCCTCCTGAATTCTTTGCAATCGTAAATAAAGAATTCGGAGAAAGACCTTTCCTTACAGCCCTCGGTTACTTCTTTTCAACATTTCTCCTCCTTCTTGGTGTCCAGAGTATGTATCAGAAATTCTATTCTGCAAAAGACCCGAAAACTGCAAGGAAATCTGTTATATTCTGGATTCTCGGGACAATAATAGTTGAAACTGTAGTTGTTATTCTCGCAGTTGCAGGTGCATCAGTTTTCAAGAATCTCGGAAGACCTGAAACAGTTGTTCTTGAAGTTGCTGCAAAGGGAATTCCTCCAGTAATCGGAGTACTTCTCTTAGGTGCTGCGACTGTTGTTGTAATTTCCACTGCAAATAACTATCTTCTTAGTCCAACAACCAATGTAATAAGAGATATATACCAGAGATTTATAAACCCGAATGCTGCACAGAAAACCCTTGTTCTCCTATCAAGAATTACTGTTTTCATCCTGGGAGTGATTGCCTATATTCTTGCAACTCGTCTCCAATCTGTTCTTTCCATGGCATATTTTGCTTATACAATTTATGGAGTTGCAATTACACCTGCCCTCATTGTGGCACTTTCATGGAAAAGGGTTACTGAGCTTGCTGGATTACTATCAATAATTGGTGGCACTGCCACTTGTGTGGGATTGAAAATTTACAGTTCAATATCAGGACATGAACTATTTGGAGTCCCCCTGATCTTCCCTTCTTTTCTGATTTCAATCCTGATCCTTTTCGGAGTAAGCATTATAACAAAGCCTTCTTCAGAGGAAAAATGGCGTCCATTTTTCGATTAAATTGAGGAGGTATTTATGGAGCCAATAGGTTATCATTATCTTGTAGAGGCTTCAGGCTGTGATCCTGAAATTCTTAAAGATTTAGATAAGATAAAAGAAATAATGTTCAATGCTGCCAAGATTGGAAAAATGGATGTAAAAACTGTCTATTTTTACAAATTTTCACCCTCAGGAGTAAGTGGAATTCTTGTTGTATCAGAATCTCATCTTTCCATTCATACATGGCCTGAAAATCAGTATGCGGCAATAGATATTTTTATATGCGGGGAAGGATCTGAACCAGAAAAAGCTCTCGATTTCATTATAAGCTCACTAAAATCAAGCTACGCTCATGTGACAGAGGTGGAGAGGGGTGTTAAAGATGAAGATATCTATACCCACAGTGTTATAAGCTGGGACGAAACTTATAAAAACAGGATTTGAAGGAACTATATTTCTATCTCGATCTCATTTCTTTCTTTATTCAATAGGGATTTTGAAACTTTTGCTGAGCACTCTTCAATTAGAAGATCTGCCAGCTCATCCCTTGCCTGAATTATTATTGATTCATGAACAACTCCTGCTCCATCAACATTTATAACTATCTTTTTGCTTTTCTCCTCAATCTTTGAAAAATCCCCATTTCTCCAGTTCCACTTTCTGCACATAACTTTCTTGCTTAAATCATCGTAATAAATAACCTCTCCTGGAACTGGATTTTCCTGCTCCGTCCCTCCAAGCGGAATAAAAGTCTCATCGCCCCTTGCAAATCCAAGTCTCAAATTCCCTTCCACCTTTTCTACATCGTCACCTCCGCACGGGATTAAATATTTAAGGGAAATAAAGTTAAAAAGGGCAACAACACAGTTGATAAAGGGAATTTTATCCCCCTTTCCAACCCTCTTTAGAAGAGACTTTATGGAAGGAGGAAATTTGTTGGGATTTGACCCAAAGCCCCTGTGGATTTCATCCCATGCTTTGACAAACTCATGCTCAATGAGATTAGCTCCTCTCGTTGCCTCTATTTGTTCCTCTAAGAGTTTAGCTATCCTCTTGTTAAAGCTTGAATTTTGAATCTCTTTTATTATTATTAACCCCCTCTTGAAATCGGGATATTTTGAGAATAATTCTTTTTCAATAACTATTTTTCTCATCTTTTAATTTTAATTTTTTTGATCCGATTTGACAAATCCACTCAAAAATCTGGCTTTTTGCCCTGTTTAATTTTATAATAATTTTTATGATTATTGAAATTTTAAATGTTTCCAAGGTTTACAAAAGGAACACAAAGAAATTCTATGCCCTTAAGAACCTGTCTCTTAAGGTAAATAAAGGCGAGATATTTGGTATGCTCGGACCAAATGGAGCAGGGAAAACAACAACATTAAAGATTATAGCGGGAATAATAAATCCATCCTCGGGAAAGGTTCTTATAAAAGGTGAGCCTGTTGGAGAGAAATCTCGATTGTGCATAGGTTTTCTGCCTGAGAACCCATCCTTCTTTAAAAATTTGAAGGCGAGGGAGCT
Source organism: Candidatus Aminicenantota bacterium (assembly GCA_037444285.1). Taxonomy (GTDB): domain Bacteria; phylum Acidobacteriota; class Aminicenantia; order JBFLYD01; family JBBIMS01; genus JBBIMS01. The sequence goes on from JBBIMS010000013.1 coordinate 12,681, forward strand.
TTTAAATCTTATCGGAGACCTCTTTGGTTTCCCCCCGAAAAAAAGAGGGAGAGGATAGATGAACTTTTAAAACTTGTAAATCTTGAAAGGTTCAGAGATGAGAAAATTTCAACATTTTCAAGGGGGATGATTCAGAGAATAGGGATTGCTCAGGCAATATTCCATGATCCAGAAATCCTTATTCTGGATGAGCCAATGACGGGTTTGGATCCATTGGGAAGAAGAATGCTTAAGGAGCTTATTTTATCTTTGAGGGATAAGGGGAAGACAATTATTTTGAGCACCCATGACCTTGAAGATGCTGAAAATCTTTGTGATAGGGTTGCCCTGATAAATAAAGGTGAGCTCATAAACACAGTGGATGTTAATTCCATCTTCCCTGACACTTATGAGGTTGTTTATTATGAAGATGGGAGAGATGAGAAGAAGATAAGAGTAAAGGAAAGTGAGTTATGGGATTTTATTGAAAGAATAAAGCAAAATAATGGGAAGATAAAATCCATAATCCAGCAGGGAAAGGGTTCCCTTGAAGAATTTTATATGGAACAAATAAAGGACACAGATTTGCTGATATGAGAAAGATTTTAAAGCTTTCATTTGTAATATTCAAGGAGATATCAAGGGAGAAAATTTTCTACGGGCTTCTCTTCCTTGGTTCCTTTTTCCTTTTAAGTTCCATAATTCTTCAAGAGATGGTTGTGGGAGAAAAATTCAAAGTTTTCAAGGATATTGGTCTCCTTTCTCCCTCAATAACTGGAGT
>JBBIMS010000014.1:0-13299 GCA_037444285.1 Candidatus Aminicenantota bacterium
CATCAAAATTGCATTTATATTAGGCTCTTTGATTAAATTGTTAAAAACCCCTTCAAGATAACGCCATGAACCATTTTTATGGCGAACCCTAAACCTCAAAGGCTTGGATATACTGCCTGCAGATACAATTTTCTCGAAATTTTCTTTGGCAACTTCAATTTCCTCTGGATGCAGGTAATCGAAAATTGATTGCCCTATAACATCTTCATTCCTGTATCCAAGTATTCTCTCCACAGATGGGCTTATGTAAACAACCTTCCCTTCTTTATCGAACATACTTATAATATCAGTTGCATTTTCAATTAAAGTCCTAAACCTTCTTTCCCTTTCCTCGAGAATCTCTTCTGCTTTCCTTTTTTCAGTTATATCTTCGTATGTCTGAAGTATTTTCCCATCTCCCATAGCAACCGAGCGAATACGAACAATTTTTCTCTCCCCACTTTTGCATTTCACAGTCAAATTCCTTTCCTTGACCTTTCCAGTTTCTTTATTGTTTACGAAATCCTCTTCCCATATTGAAACTACTTGTTTTCTATATTCCTCTTCAGGATAGGCAAGTTCAAACCATTTCTTCTTATCAGGAATATCTTCAATTGTATATCCGAAAAGTTCTGTAAATCGAGGGTTCAGATATTCAAAAGTTTTGTCGGGTCTTAAAAGGGAAATTCCAAGGGGGGATTTTTCTGTTAAAATTCTGAACCTTTCTCCACTCTCAATCATTTCTGTGATATCTGAAACAATGATTACAGCTCCTGAAAATTGATTCTCTCTAATTATTGGGTCTGAGACAATGTTTAGCCACTTTCCACTCTTTTTCAGGGTTGAAACTTCCCTTTTTAAACTTTCCCTCGATCTATAAAATGGGTTTAAGTCCAATGGAATTTCAAAGAGTTCAAAAAGTTTTTTTCCTATTACCTCATGAAAGCTCATGCCCAGGCTATTGCAAAAGGAGATATTGCACCTTTTTATTACACTGTTTTCATCAATTAGAACTAAAAAGTCTTTTAAAGCATCAAAGGTAGACCTCCATTCCTGAGAGGCATTCTCGAGCTTCTTCTCAAAAAGTTTCATTTCAGAAATATCTCTTGAAATTCCCATCACACCAATAACTTCTCCCTTTGGATTTCTAAGAAGGGATGCTGATACTAAACTTGGAAATAATTCACCATTTTTTCTTTTATTAATAACTTCAGCTATGCATCTTCCATTTTCCATAACCTCTTTTGAAATTTTCTCACCTTCTTCAGGATTCGCATAAAGAATATCTACTGGCTTACCCAGGACCTCTTCAAGAGTATAGCCAAATGTCTTCTGTGCGGATTTGTTGAATTCAACAATCCTTCTTTCCCTGTCAACAGTTATGATCATGTCCAGTGATGAATCAATTATGGTTCTGTAATACTCTTCCGGGGAAATCTGGAACAACTTTCCTCCCTTTTCAGAATTTTTTCCCTTCACAATATTCAATTTTAATTATCAATTTTATAAATTTCAAATAGATGTACAAGTTAAATTGAATTCAAAAACTACATGGGGTAAAATTAAATATGAGAATAAAGTTAAAAACTTATGGACTTTTGAGAAAATATATTCCAGGTGAGGCAAATCCTTATGAGATGGAGATCGAAGAGGGAACAACAGTAGGAGCTCTCCTAAACACTCTTAAAATTCCCAATGAATATGTTCCCATTGTCACTGTTGGAGAAAAAAAGGTGGAAATGAGTTACATTATAAAGGATGGCGATGAGCTGACCCTGCTTCCTATTATGGGAGGAGGGTAAAATCCCCCTTGAAAATTTAAGATAATGGAACTAAAGCCAAAGACGAAGATTGTCGCTACAATAGGACCATCATCTCTGAAGGAAGATGTTATTTATGAGATGATATCTAAGGGAATGAGGGTTGCAAGACTAAATTTTTCCCATGGAGACAGGAAATTTCAAAAAAATGCTATAGAGATGATAAGGAGAGTATCTGACAGATTGGAAATTCCTGTTGCCATTCTTGCTGATCTTCAAGGACCAAGGTTAAGGGTAGGTGATTTAAAGGAGGATATAGTTTTAAAGGAAGGAGAAACAGTTGAACTATTTGATATTGGAAAGTGTGGAATAGAAATTCCCTTTTCCGTGATTTTTGAAGGGATAAAGGAAGGGGACAGGATTTTATTTGATGATGGAAGGATAAAAATTTTGATAACTGAAAAGGGGAAGGACAAATTGAAAGGCAAGGTTATTCAAGGGGGGAGGCTAAAAGCAAGAAAAGGAATAAATCTACCCGATACAGAACTTTCTCTTCCTGCTTTGACTGAAAAAGATATAGAGGATCTCAAATTTGCATTGGAAGAGGGTATTGACATTGTAGCTCTTTCCTTTGTGAAAGATGGTAGTGATGTGCATGAAGTTCGCAAGGTTTTGAGGGATAAAGATTTGCCAGTTATAGCAAAGATAGAAAGACCCGTTGCATATAAAAATATTGATTCAATCCTTGAGAATTTTGATGGAGTAATGGTTGCAAGGGGTGACCTCGGTGTTGAAATGGAAATTGAAATGATTCCTATTTTACAGAAAGAAATTATTAAAAAAGCTAACCAGAAGGGAAAACTTGTCATTACAGCTACTCAGATGCTGGAGTCCATGGTAGAGAATCCAGTTCCTACAAGAGCGGAGTCAACAGATATAGCCAATTCAATTCTTGATGGAACAGATGCCCTTATGCTTTCTGGAGAGACTGCTGTAGGGAAATATCCTTCAAAAGCTGTGGAGTATATGGCTAAAATAGCAAATGCAACTGAAGAGAATTTGAGGATAGATTCATTTTGCTGTCCCGAAGAAATGACCCCTGCCTTTTCCATATCTTCTGCCTCTGTAAGAGTTGCAAAAGATGTGAACGCAAAATTGATAATGGTTTTCTCTGTTTCAGGAGCAACTGCAATTATAATTTCAAAGATGAGACCAGTATGTCCTGTAATAGCCTTCACTCCAGAGGAATCGGTAAGAAGAAAGCTTTCAGCTTACTGGGGGGTGTTTCCCTTACTCTTAAAGACCCATGCAAGCACTGACCAGATGATAGAAATTGGTGAAAAAATTCTGAAAGATAAAGGACTTGTAAGAAAGGATGAAACCATTGTCATTGTTGCAGGAAAAACTCCTGCAAAGGGTGCTACAAACATGTTAAAAGTTGAAAGGATTGAACATTAATAAAATGATAACTCTGGTGAATTGTTATGTAGAAAGAAGGGATGAGAGAATTAGAGATTACATTGAACTTTTCAAGAGATTCGGGACTGTAGAGGTTATCTATGATGAAAATTTTTCACCATCACCAGATTCAAAAGTCTATATAATTTCTGGATCTGAAAAATATGTTTCAAAGAATGAGTTTAACCCTGAACTTCTTGAATTTTTGAAGGGAATAGAATTGCCTTTAATCGGTATATGCTATGGACATCAGCTAATTGCAAAGGCATTTGGTGCAAAAGTTTTCATGGGTGAAAAAACCATAAAAAAAGATTTTAAAAGGAATCCTGAACTCATAATGGTTTTAAAGGATGAGCAGATATTTGCAGGGCTTCCAAATATTTTTCCTGCCGACGAATCCCACAAGGATCATGTTATGGATACAGATGAATTTAGAGAAAATTTTGAAATCATTGCATCTTCAAATTCATGTTCTGTTGAAGCAATAAAGCACAAGAAAAAGCCAATTTTTGGATTTCAATTCCATTTGGAAAGATCAGGAGAGATTGGAGAGATTATAGCAAGAAATTTTTTTAGATTGATAGGAGAAAAATATGAATAGAAGGGATTTTATAAAGATTTCTTCTGCAACAGTATTTTCGAATTTTTTCAAAATTCCATTCCCTCCCATTTTCCCTTATTCTCCAATATTTAGAGTTGAAAACATTCCAACAAATCCTTTTCAAAATACACAAAAACCCAACAGACATGCTGGGATAGATTCCCTCATTGAATTAATGGGAAATTTTGGGCTTAAATTTTATGAATCCAGAAGGTTTTCCAACAATACCACCGGTCAATACGGGTTAATAAGCAATGAAGATATCGTATTGATAAAGGTTAATGCCCAGTGGAAATACAGGGGCGCAACCAATTCAGATGTTGTAAGGGGAATAATCCAGGCAATCCTTGACCATCCCGATGGATTTAAAGGAGAAATAGTTATTGTTGAAAATGGACAGGGTAGAGGAAGTCTGAATTGTGATAATTATGCCTATTATGGTGACCATGAAGTTCACGCCAATGCTGAGGATGAAAAACAATCCTTCCTTTATCTTGTTGAAAAAATCTTTAAAGGTTACCCTGTTTCAGCCCATCTCTTAGACAGTATAAGATATAACTTTTTGGCAAAGGATGACAATAGAACAGATGGATATATTAAGGAAGGGATAGTTTCATATCCTGTCTTTACAACAAGTTATGGAAATAGAATAAATCTGAAGCTTGGAGTATGGAATGGGAAGGAATATGAGAAAAAATTAAAGCTTATAAATATTCCTGTTTTGAAATATCATGACAGGGGTGGTTCTGAGTATACAGCATGCCTAAAAAATTTTTACGGAGTCCTATCAATGGGGGATGGTTATTCAGGCTACAGGCATTATGCTGGGCTTGGAGAAACATGCGGGTATATGATCAAACATATAATATTTCCTGTTCTCAACATCCTTGATTGTATATGGGTTTCTTATTCATCATTGACAGGATACCCTCCTTCAACAACATCAAGGCAAAATATTCTTTTAGCCAGCCAGGATCCTGTAGCTTTAGATTACTATGCAGGGAAAAACATTCTTTATCCATTGTCAAAAAGCCCTTATCATCTCCCCACCTATGAGGGAGTTTCGAGATGGCTGTCTCAGGCTGAGGCTGTCCTAAACTCCTCTCCAGTCTATTCTACTGAGAAAAGGATATTCCTAAGAAAGGTAACAAGGGATGAGGCAAGAATGAAAATTTATTTGTCTAAACTTTAATCGCAATTTCCTCAGGAAATTCTTTTTCGATTGTCGAAACGGAGGCTCTGAGATTAAGAATATAAGGAGTCTTGGGCTGAGAAATATTTTTGAAATCTTCCTCAGCTATAACATCTATAACTTTTTCCCTATCCCTGTATTTTTTGAAATATTCTATTATTCTTTCCTTGAATAAAATGGTTTCTTTTAAAGATTTCTCAAGATAGTTCTTTGCATCCTCTCCAATCAAAGCTCCTCCGTGGGCGAGCCCTATAATTTCAATATCGAGCTTCTTCATCTTTTCAATTGAATTTACATACTGATTGTAAGAGGAAAGAAACTGGGGTTTTATTGTTCCATCCTTTTCAATCACTCCTCCAGCTTCTCCAAAGAATATTGCTTTTTTCGATGGAATATAAAAGGAGAGTCCGCAACGGGTGTGACCAGGAGTTTCGAGAACCTCTATTTCTATTCCTTCACCTAAATCTATAAAATCTCCCTCTCTCAGCTTCACATCCACATCGATCCTGTCAATACTTATATCCTCTTTCTGGGGAGGAGCGATTTCCTCAACTTCTCTATTTAAGTTAATTATATGTTCCATTGCCTTTTCCTTCTGGAAAACTTCCTTCGCAATGGGTGAAGCGAGAACTTTGAAAGATGGCAGGTTTCTTCTTAAATATGGAATAGCTCCACAATGATCAAAGTGGGAGTGGGTGAGAAGGAGAAAATCAATCTTTCCATTGGGAGTGAGCGATAGAATATCTTTTTTGTAAATGGGTCCCATAACAGTAACACCTGCATCAATCATTGCAATCCTTTCTCCTATGATTAAGTAGGAAGGGAAATAACCATTTCCGATTGCGAATATATTTTCATCTAATTTACCCAGTCTCATAAAGAAAGATTTTAATAGAGTTTTTTAAAAATATCAATTTTGCATTTGATTAATTTTTTGATTAAAATTTATCATTAAAATTTGAGGAACTTATGGAAATAAAGGAAATAAATGGAATCCTCACTTTGAGACTTGATATGATTCAAACTGTTGCCCTTGCTACTCTTGTTCTTTTTCTTGGCTATTTTTTAAAGAGAAAGTGGTCAATTCTTGACAGATTCAATATTCCAGCTCCTGTTGTTGGAGGTTTAACATTTGCTACTTTTGCTCTTTTGATGAGACAATCTGGTATTTTTGCCTTTGAACTCAACACTCTACTTCAATCTCCCTTCATGATAGCTTTCTTTACAACTGTAGGTTTGACCGCAAGCTTTTCTCTTTTGAAAATAGGAGGTCCTCAAGTCATGCTCTTCTGGGGATTAGCAACTTTTCTTGCTTTTTCCCAGGATTTGTTGGGGATATTCTTAGCAAAATTGATGGGAGTTCATTCTTTTCTTGGTTTAATCTGTGGTTCAGTCACTATGACAGGTGGACATGGAACAGGGCTTGCCTTTGGACCTGTCTTTGAAGACCTAGGAATGAGAGGAGCTTCCACATATGCTGTTGCAGCAGCTACATTCGGGCTTGTCTCAGGAGGTCTCATAGGTGGTCCTGTTGGGACACTCCTTATCAAGAAAAAAAATCTTAAAAGTGAAAAATTTTATTCAAAAGGGAAAAAAGAAGTTGTAGAATCAATTGATGAAATTGCTGAGGAGAAGGATAGAAAGGTAAGGTTATCAGCTTATGAATTTTTAAAATATATGACAATTATTCTTTCCTGTATGTGGGTGGGGTCAATAATTTCAGAAGGGTTTGAAAGTTTAAAAATTACTCTTCCTTCATACATAGGCTCAATGATCTTTGCAGCTTTACTGAGAAATTTCTTTGATCTTACAAAAATAATTAAAATATCCCAGAATTATGTGGAGCTTCTTGGCTCAATATCCCTTTCTATTTTTCTCTCTATGGCTCTCATGAGTTTAAGGCTCTGGGAGCTGTTTGAGCTTGCAATTCCCATGCTTGTGATTTTAATATTCCAGGTTGCTTTTATGACTTTTTATGCAATTTTTGTAACATTCCAACTTATGGGAAGGGATTACGATTCAGCAGTTATGGCAGGTGGACATTGTGGATTTGGACTTGGAGCAACTCCAAATGCAATTGCCAATATGGAGGCTCTTGTAGAGAAATTTGGACCAGCGCCAAGAGCATTCCTTGTTATTCCAATTGTGGGAGCATTTTTCATAGATTTCACCAATGCTCTAATAATTACATTCTTCACAAATCTTTTGAAATAGTTAAATTAATGACGAAAATGTCTGATTCCTGTAAATACCATTGCCAATCCCAATTTGTCTGCTGCCTCAATTACTTCATTATCCCTTATTGAACCACCTGGTTGTATTATTGCAGTTATTCCTGCTTTTCCTGCTATCTCAATACTGTCAGGGAATGGGAAGAAAGCATCTGATGCAAGGCATGCTCCTTGAAGGGGAAAAAGAGATTTTTTAATTGCAAGCTCAACCGAATCAACTCTGCTCATCTGTCCAGCGCCAATGCCAATAGTTTTTCCCCCCTTCCCAATTACTATTGCATTAGATTTGACAAATTTTACTATTTTCCAGGAGAAAAGGAGGTCATCCATCTCTTCTTCTGTGGGAGCTCTTTTTGTGACCACCTTTAAATCTTCCTTTTTTACCTCAAAATTATCTTTGTCCTGATAGAGGAACCCTCCACTAATCCTTCTCCAATCCTTACTTTCTTCATAGTCAAAATTCATTTCAATAATTCTTAAATTCTTCTTCTTTGTCAAGATTGAAAGGGCAGAATCTGAGTAGGAAGGAGCTATGACGACCTCAAAAAAGTGTTTTGATATTTCGTCTGCCAGTTTTTCATCGACTTCTCTGTTTACTCCTATTATTCCTCCAAAGGCTGACTTTGGATCAGTGGAAAAGGCTTTAAGGAAAGCATCCAGAATATTTTCACCGATTGCAGCTCCACAGGGATTTGTATGCTTAATTATCACTGCAAAGGGTTCATCAAAGGAGGAAGCTATGGAGAAGGCTGAATCCATGTCAAGAAAGTTGTTATAGGAGAGCTCCTTTCCACCGTGAATCTTCATATTTTTGAAGGGAGAATTCTCCTCAAGGTAAAGAGCTCCTTTCTGATGGGGGTTTTCTCCATATCTAAGTTTCATCTCCCTTTCTGCATGAATAAAGATCTCCTTTGGAAATTCCCTTTCCGTGTCAAGGAAGAATTTATATATGTTGTAATCGTATAAACATGTTGCCCTGAAAGCCTTTGCTGCGAACTCCTTCCTTCTTTGAATATCTATATCTTTATTCTTTTGGAGCTGTGAAAGCACCCATTCGTAATCATCAGGGTCAACAACTACAATTACATCCTGGTAATTTTTAGCAGATGCCCTTACAAGGGATGGTCCTCCTATGTCAATCACTTCAAGAGCTTTCTCAATAGGGGGATTTTTTTTCGAAACTTTTTCAAAGGGATAAAAATTAACAACAACCATGTCTATTGGACCTATTCCAAATTCCTGAAGTTGAGCCTTCTGCTCATTACTCTTTCTTAAATATAATATTCCGGCAAAGATTGTTGGATGAAGGGTTTTAACTCTACCGTCAAGTATTTCAGGAAATCGAGTAACATCCTCCACTTTAATATGGGGTATGTGATTCTCTTTTAAAAGGGAAGAAGTCCCCCCTGTCGCAATAATTTCTATATGTAGTTCTACAAGCCCCTTTGCAAACCAGTCAAGGTTCCTTTTGTCTGATACTGATATTAAAGCTCTTTTTATCATTTGAAACTCCCGATTCCAATCCAAATTTTACTATTTAAGAATCTGTTTTTCAATCTGTGAAACCTAAAATTCAAAAATTCGTAAAATCAAAGGAGGAAATGAGATGAGAGTCTCAAAAAAATCATTTATTTTAATCCTTTTTATTCTTCTTTTCTTCTCTTTTTCTTTGGCAGTGACCCCACCTGAAAAATTTCTCGACTTCAGAGTTGGAGAGGACAGAAAACTTGCAAACTACACAAAGATAAAGGAGTATTTTGAGCTTCTTGCGAAAGAATCTAACAAAATCAAAGTGTTCAATCTTGGAAAATCGACCCTGGGACTCGATTTCATAATGGTGGCAGTCTCAACTCCTGAAAACATATCAAAGCTCGACAGATGGAGGGAAATTTCGAAGAAACTCTCGGATCCAAGAAAATGCTCTGAGGAAGAAGCAATCAGGCTTTCTCGAGAAGGTAAAGTTATTATCCTTTTTACAATGAGCATGCATTCAACAGAGGTCGCTGCTTCCCAGATGTCCATGGAACTTGTTTACAACTTAATAACTGGAAAGACTCCATTTAATTCAGACCAAATTCTAAAAAATGTTGTTGTCCTCATTATGCCCAATCACAACCCTGATGGATACAATATGGTTGTTGATTGGTATAACAAATATCTTGGAACTGAGTATGAAGGCGGATCAATGCCATGGCTTTATCATCATTATGCTGGTCATGACAACAACAGGGACTGGTTCATGTTTAATCTTCGGGAGACAAGGATTGTTTCAAAGGTTTACTATGAAGATTGGCTTCCTCAAATAATTGTTGATCAGCACCAGATGGGCTCAACAGGAGCAAGGCTTTTTGTTCCTCCTTACATGGATCCGCCAAATCCAAATGTGCCGCCCCTTATATGGCAATCCCTTGCTGTTCTTGGCTCCCACATGTCAATGGCTCTTGAAGAAAACGGAAAATCAGGCGTAACCAATGGAACATACTATACTGGATGGTGGGAAGGAGCTTCAATTTATACCCCATGGTGGCACAATCAGATTGGAGTTCTTACAGAAGCTGCCTCAGTAAGGATAGCAACCCCGATTTATGTTGAAAAGAATGAACTTTCCCTAGGGAGAGATGGTGGCTATAGATTAAAAATGAATTTCACAAATCCATGGAAAGGAGGGTGGTGGAGGTTAAGGGATATTGTGGAGTATGAACTCATCGCTGATTTGGCTCTTATAGAGTGCGCATCCCTCTACAAGGAAAATTTCTTATTTAATTTCTGGAAAATGGGAAAGGATGCAATTGAAAAGGGAAAGAATGAGCCTCCCTATGCTTATGTAATTCCCTCCCAACAATGGGATTACCTATCAGCTGTAAAACTTGTTGAGGTCTTGATGCTGGCAGGAGTCGAAGTCCACAGGGCAAAATCTACCTTTAAGGCTGGTTTCAAAGAATATCCTGAAGGATCATTTGTAATTTTCATGGATCAGCCTTATAGAAATTACATAAAGGATATTCTTGAAATACAAAGACATCCTAATATTTTAGAGTATAAAGGTGGACCTCCTGTAAGACCCTATGATATTACAGGTTGGACACTCGGACTTATGTTCAATGTTAATGTGGATGAGATCAACGAGCCTTTTAAAGTCTCATCTGTAGAAAAGCTCGATTCCCCTCCCTATCCAAAGGGAACAATTCCAAAAACTCAATTTGCTGTTTTGGATCCAAGGGAAAATCTCAGTTTCAGAGCAGTTAATAATCTCTTCAAGAATGGATTTGAAGTCTGGAGAGCAACAGAGCCTTTGAAAGGGGAAGGCTTTTCTTTTCCAGAGGGCGCTTTTATAACAAAAATAAAATCTCATGAGCTTCTCAAGAAGATAGCGGATGAGATTCATGTTAAATTTTTCCCATTATCGGATCTGAAAAAGGTGAAAACAGTTCAGATAAAATCACCAAGAATCGGTCTTTACAAGTCCTGGGTTGCTTCAATGGATGAGGGGTGGACAAGGTTTATATTTGATACCTATGATTTCAATTACAAAAATATGGAGAACAAGGATTTCAAAAAAGAAAAGTTGATAGATGAATTTGATGTTATTGTTATCCCTGATATGAATCCATCTGTTATAGTGGAAGGAAGACCAACAGGAGAGTTTGCAAGATTCTTTACACCCCTTCCTCCTGAATACTCAGGTGGGATAGGAAAGGAAGGGGTTGAGAATCTCAAAAAATTTGTTAATGATGGAGGAGTTCTTGTCCTTATTGATAATTCCACAGAATTTGCTATTGAGAATTTTAGACTTCCTGTGTCAAATGCTTTAAGAAATTTGAAACCAGAAGAATTTTACTGCCCAGGTTCTCTTATAAAACTTGAGATTGACAACAAGCATCCAATTGGCTGGGGACTTCCAAAAAGACTGGCTTGTATGTTTTCAAGTAGTAAAGGATTCAGAACCTTTGTTCCTTCAGGAACTGTGGATAGAAGGGTTGTTGCTGAGTATCCTGATGAACCATTGCTTCTAAGTGGATGGATTCTCGGAGATGAAAACTTGAGAAGGCTTGCAGCAATTGTAGATGTGAAAGTTGGAAAAGGCCATGTTGTTTTGCATGGTTTTAAAGTTCAGTTTAGAGCCCAGACCCTCGGAACCTTCAAATTATTTTTCAACTCCTTATTTCTCCAGTAGCTTGTGGAAAAAATTGCTTGATAATCTTTAACAATTCTTTTAAAATTAATTGATGAGCAGAGAAAACTCAGTGAAGAGTTCTATATGGAAAAATTAATTAAAAAGTTAAAGGAAGAAATAGAGAGATTGGAAAAAGAATTGACTGTAGATATTCCGAGAGAGCTTCAAAAAGCCATCGCTCAGGGTGACATATCTGACAATGCTGAGTATCAGTCAGCAAAGGAGAGGCAGTTTTATCTGAGTGCAAGGGTAGCTCAACTAAAGGAGAGGCTTGCATCACTTTCCATGATGAATTTGAAAGACATTCCGAAAGACAAGGTTGCATATGGTTCAAAAGTATATTTGAAGGATATGGAAACAGGTGAGGAGATTACTTACAAACTGGTTTTCCCCGAGGAGGTTGATGTATCTAAGGGATTGATTTCAATTACATCTCCAATAGGCAAAAAACTCTTAGGGAAAGAGGAAGGAATGGAGGTGGAGATTCCAGTTCCATCAGGGGTGAAAAAGTTCGAGATTCTAAGACTAATAACAATCCATGACTCAGAAGGAGAAGAAAATGAGTAAGAAAGAGAAAGAAAAGAAGAAAAGAGAGGTTTCTCTGTTCAGAGAATATTTTGAACTTTTTGCTGAAACAGCAGTTTTCGTTTTTTTTGTGATGACCTTTGTAGTTCAGGCTTTTCAAATTCCAACAGGCTCTATGGAAGATACCCTTTTAGTGGGTGACCATCTTCTGGTCAATAAGTTTGTCTATGCTTCTGTAGTATTTGAGTGGGAGAAAAAAATTCTCCCCATTAAAAACATTAAAAGGGGAGACATTGTAGTATTTCGATATCCTGAGGACCCGACAAAGGATTTTGTAAAAAGGGTTATTGCCTTTGGAGGTGAAACAATTGAAATAAAGAATAAAAAAGTTTACATAAACGGAAATCCAATTGAGGAGCCCTATAAAGTTCACAAGGACAGTATAATTTTTAACTCCAATGAGTTTATTCCTGAAAATGTTGTAATCAGGGACAATTTCGGGCCTGTTGAAGTTCCAAAAGGGCATTATTTTGTTATGGGTGACAACCGTGACAACAGCTCCGATAGCAGGTACTGGGGATTCCTTCCAAGGGAAATGATAAAAGGGAAGCCATGGATTATTTACTGGTCTTACAAGGCTAAAAGAGGTGAATATCTGGAGAAGAGCATTCTGAAGAAGATATGGGGAGTAGTGGAAACAATAGTTACATTTATTCCAAAGACTCGCTGGGAAAGATTTTTCAAGGTTATCAAATAATCTTACTTACAAATGGTTCTCAATACAAAAGAATCTGATCCCTTGAAAGATTTTTTTCAATTGCGGAGGAAATCATGAAAAGAGTTCTTTTATTTTTTATCCTTTTTACTCTTTTAGGTTTCTTATTCTCGCAGGAAGGAGTTGTCTCTTCTGATTCAGAAATAGCGACAAAAGTTGGAATAGAGATATTAAAAAAGGGAGGGAATGCAATTGATGCAGCTGTAGCAGTTGGTTTTGCTCTTGCTGTGACTTTCCCAACAGCAGGGAACCTTGGAGGTGGTGGTTTTATGCTGATAAGAATGGCAGATGGAAGGGAGGCACTCATTGATTACAGGGAAATGGCACCCCTTAAAGCCCATCGAGACATGTATCTGGACAAAAATGGAGAAGTTATAAAAGGGTTGTCAGAGGATGGTTATCTTGCTTCAGGAGTTCCAGGAACTGTTGCAGGGTTAACCCTTGTCCTTGAAAAGTTTGGAACCCTTCCCCTAAAAGAGGCTTTGAAACCTGCGATTGAGCTTGCTGAAAAAGGATTCCCCATTGATAATTATCTTAAAAATTCTCTTGAATCCCATAAAGAGCTTCTTTCAAAATTTCCTGAGACAAAGAGAATACTTCTCAA
>JBBIMS010000015.1:0-2805 GCA_037444285.1 Candidatus Aminicenantota bacterium
AATGGGGAAGAAATTTTCTCTGGAAAACAAAAATTCTCTATAAAACCTCAGGAGAAAAAGATTCTGAATTTTAAAGGAAAGATCATGGATGTTAAGCCATGGTCGGCTGAAACTCCAAACCTTTACACTTTATGTCTTGAGTTGAAGGACGAAAAGAATCACTCCCTTGAGGCTATTGTAAGAAAAATCGGTTTTCGCTCTGTAGAAATTAAAAATGGGAAATTATTGCTCAATGGGAAAGCTATAAAACTAAAAGGAGTTAACAGACATGAACATGATCCCTGGAAGGGTCATGTGATCTCTAAGGAATCCATGATTAAAGATATTCAATTGATGAAACAGTTCAATATTAACGCAGTCAGAACCAGCCACTATCCCAATGATCCCCGATGGTATGAACTTTGCGATTATTATGGAATATATCTTATTGATGAAGCAAACATTGAATCCCATGGAATGGGATATGGTGAGAAAAGTCTTGCTAAAAATCCTGATTGGGGTCCAGCCCATCTTGATCGGATAATGCGAATGGTAGAGAGGGATAAAAATCATCCTTCAGTCATTATATGGTCTATGGGAAATGAAGCAGGAAATGGTGTAAATTTTGAGAATGCCTATAAATGGATAAAGGAGAGAGATAAAACCCGACCTGTTCAGTATGAAAGGGCAGGACTCCACTGGAACACCGATATATATGCACCCATGTATGCAAAAATTGAATGGATTGAGGCATACGCAAGGCAAAATCCTCCAAGACCATTGATTCTATGCGAATACTCCCATTCAATGGGAAACAGCACTGGAAATCTGAAGGATTACTGGGATGTAATTGAAAAATACGATTCTCTTCAGGGCGGTTTTATATGGGATTGGGTTGACCAGGGTTTTGCAAAGAAAAATGAAAAGGGTGAGCTCTTCTGGGCTTTTGGAGGGGATTATGGACCTCCAGGGACTCCATCTGATGCAAATTTTTGCTGTAATGGTCTTTTTGCTCCTGATAGAACTCCCCATCCAGCTGTCTGGGAGGTCAAAAAAGTTTATCAACCATTAAAAATTGAACTTCTGGATAAGAGAAGAATAAAAATAACAAATAAATATGATTTTACTGACATTGAAGGATATACAATAAGGTGGATCCTTTTAAAGGATGGGAAAAGAATAGCAACTGGCTCACTCCCATCCCCTTCCATAAAATCCTATGACTCTGCCGAGATCCCCCTTGATTACCCACTGGAAAATATGAATTCAGAAAGTGAGATTTTTTTGAATATTGAAATAATAGCTCCCCATCCTCTCTTTCATGGACTCATTCCCAAAGGATATGTAATAGCTTCTGAACAGTTTTTACTAAAGAAAGGAGAGAGAACAATCGAAAAAATCCTTCCCAGCAAAACATCAATCTTAAAAGTCACGGAAGACCCGAATGAAATTAAAATTACCGGGAAAGATTTCGTTATTATCTTTGGCAAAGATGAGGGTTGTATAAAATCATATAGATTTAAAAATACAGAGCTTTTCAAAGAAGGTCCTTCCCCAAATTTCTGGAGAGCCCCAACTGACAATGACTTCGGAAATATGATGCCGTTAAGATTAAAAATGTGGAGAGAGGCGAGCAGAAAAAGGGAGGTCAGGGGATTTAAAATCAAAAAAGATAAGGGGATGATAAGTGTCAGGTTTGATTTCTATTTACCAGCGGTTGAAACTTATCTTTCGGTAGAATATTCAATTTTTCCCGATGGAACCATTTTAATTTCCAACAATTTTAGACCATTAAAACCTGAAAATTTACCCGAGATACCGAGAGTAGGTATGCTCATGGGACTTGCTGAAGGCTTTGAGAAGATAAAATACTATGGAAGAGGCCCCCATGAAAATTATTGTGACAGAAAAAGCTCTGCTTTTATAGGAATTTATGAAACAACCATGGATGAACAGATCATTCCCTATGTCAGCCCTCAGGAATTCGGAAATCACACTGATACCCGATGGCTTTCCATTACTAACAAAGAAGGATATGAAATAAAATTTATTGGAAACCCTGTCTTCGAATTTACCGCTATCCCATACACTCCTGAGGATCTGACCTTGGCTAAAAGAGGAGAAAAACATTCCATAGAAATCCCCCGAAGGGATTCGCTCTACATAACAATTGATATGGTGCAGATGGGAGTTGGTGGAGACGACTCCTGGGGGGCAAAGCCTCATCCCCAATATTTGATTAACCCTCAAAATTATTCCTGGAGCTTCTTAATTAAACCTGGAAAATTTGACTGATGAATTTTTTTGAAGTATATCCAATAAATAAGAAAATTTTAGGAGTAAAGAATGAGGCCAAAAATTAAATTGTTATCTGACACTCTCGTCGAAAAAATTATTGATGAAGCTTTAACCCTTCTGGAGAAAGTAGGTGTGAAGGTAGAGAATAAAGAGGGGATTAAGCTCCTGACCAGTTCAGGAGCACAGGCTGATAAAAGCTCCCAGAGAGTCTTTATACCGAGAAATTTAGTTGAAGAATCTCTGAAACTTGCACCTTCAGAGATCAAAGTCTTTGATAGGAAAGGTGAAAAATACTTTTTAATAGGTGGGGACAATGTCCATTTTGACCCAGGTTCTGCTGCACTAAATATTTTCGATTACGAAATAGGGGAACAAAGAAAACCTGTTACATCTGATCTTATCAGATTTTCAAGGCTCACTGACAAGCTCGAAAACATTTATTTCCAGAGCACAGGAATTGTAAGTAGTGATGTGCCTGAAGAGATGGCTGATTTTTATCGACTTTTTATCGCTCTTCAATACTGTAGA
>JBBIMS010000015.1:2815-4022 GCA_037444285.1 Candidatus Aminicenantota bacterium
CATTGTTACCGGAACATTTATGATTGAAAGCTTCAAGCCCATGTTGGAAATGCTAAAAATAATAAGGGGTGGAAGTGATAACCTGAAGGAGAAACCTCTTGCAATCTTTGATGCCTGCCCATCTCCACCTTTGAAATGGAGTAATCTTACAACCCAATCAGTAATAGATTGTGCAAGGGCTGGCATACCATCAGAATTTGTATCAATGCCTCTTGCAGGAGCAACTGCTCCAGTCACTCTCGCTGGTGCCCTTGTTCAGCACACTGCTGAAAATCTTGCTGGTCTTGTTATAGCTCAGCTGGCAAAACCATGTGCTCCTGTAATCTATGGAGGCTCGCCAGCAATTTTTGACATGAGAAATGGAACAACTCCCATGGGAGCAATAGAGACAATGATGATCGATTGTGCCTACAGTCAAATTGGAAAAAAGTTGGGGCTTCCAACCCATGCCTATATGGGATTGAGTGATTCAAAATCTGTGGATGCTCAGGCAGGACTTGAATCAGGGATTGGTATTATCCTTTCAGCTCTTGCAGGAATAAATGTTGTTTCTGGCGCTGGAATGCTCGATTTTGAAAACTGCCAGAGTCTTGAAAAACTTGTTATAGATAACGATATTTGTGGAATGGCTTACAGGCTAATTTCTGGAATTGTTGAGAGGAATGATCCAATTGCAATCCCTCTTTTCCTGGAAATTGGTGATGAAGGGAATTTCCTGACAAATCCCCACACAAAAAAATGGTATCGAATTGAACATACATTTCCTTCTGTTATAGAAAGAGGCTCCTACGAGCAATGGAAATTTTCAAATGGGAAGGAAACATGGAAGAGAGCAAAGGAAAGGGTTGAATATCTGCTTTCTAAGGAAGATGAAGAACCCCTTCCTGAAGATATGAAGAAAGAACTGGAAAAAATTGTCATTTCCTTCGGCAAAAAATTCGGTCTTGAGAAAATGCCTGAAAAAGTTTGAAAATTTAACTTGCTAAATTTCCTAAATAAACTTTACCTTTCTTCTTTCCTTACCTTTTTGAAAAATTCAAGGGAGTCTCTGATTTGATAGATTGGAAGAATGTGTCCTCCAAAATACTGGCGGTAGATAACATCAATCCCGAGCTCCTTTGCTTTTTTGTAAAAGGTCTCAACAATTTCAATTCTTTTTTTGTCATCCCTTCCAACACTTACAAAAAATTTCACATCTACAAATCTA
>JBBIMS010000015.1:4033-11862 GCA_037444285.1 Candidatus Aminicenantota bacterium
CCTGCATGAGCTGATACTGCTGAGCAGAGTTCTGGTTTCCAGAGGGCAAATCTGAGGGAAAATTGAGCTCCAGCTGAAAACCCGAATAAATAGAATTTTGAAATATTTAATCCGAATTCCTTCTTTACCTTTTCAACTATTCTCAAGAAAGCTTCTCCAGACCAGGCTGATGGGAACTGATAGCTACTTTTGCTCTCCCAGTTCTTCTCATCAAAAACAAAGGAAGGGGATATTATTAAAAATCCCTCTTCCTCCGCAAAATCTTTGAAAATCGGAAGGACAAAATCCTCACCCCTTCCCGAAAGGTAGGGAATACATGCAAGTAATGGATGAGCTTTATCCTTTTCTTTTAAAACTTTTGATGGTATGTAGTAATAAAATTCAAGAACTTTATTCGCATAATTGTCTGTCTTAATTGAGCTTATCCCTTCTAATTTCTCCTGAGAAGAAAAAGGAAATAGTGTAGAAGCTAAAAGGACAAGGGAGAGAAAAGTCATTCTCATTTATTCTATTTCAAAGGATAAAATTCTTTCATTTTATTTGCATATTCAGTCAAAGTCTTCTCCACAAAATAGTTGAAGGTTCCTTCAGGAAATTTTCCATCCTCGCCCCTTTCTCCAGCTGACATCCCTGTAAGAATCTCAATACCTTCCTCCACAGTTTTTATTGCATAAATGTGAAATTTCCCCTCTTTCACAGCCTCAACAACCTCATCGTCAAGCATCAGATCATCGACATTTTTATATGGAATTATAACTCCCTGCGTTCCTGTTAATCCCTTTGCCTTACAAACTTTAAAGAATCCTTCAATTTTCTGGTTAACTCCACCTATTGGTTGAATTTCCCCTTTTTGATTGATTGAACCAGTCACTGCAATGTCCTGCCTGAGAGGCACATTGGCAAGGGAGGACAGTATTGCATAGACTTCAGCAGATGAGGCTGAATCTCCATCAACCTCGCTGTAGGATTGTTCAAAACATATTGTTGCATCCATTGGAATTGGCTTGTCCTGAGCATACTTCCATTTTATGAAACCAGAAAGAATAAGGACACCCTTGTTGTGGGTTTTCCCTGAAAGATCAGCTTCCCTCTCAATGTTTATTATCCCTTCTCTACCCACAGAGGTTCTCGCTGTTATTCTTGTTGGTCTTCCAAAGGAGTATTCTCCAAGACTTATAACAGAAAGTCCATTTACCTGACCTACAACTTTCCCCCATGTATCAATCATGATTTTCCCTTGCTCAATCATTTCAAGGATTTTTTCCTCAGTTAAATTCACTCTCCTCTTCCATTCCTCTATAGCCTTCTTTACATGGGAAGCACTGACCATTTCCTTTCCATCTTTTACAGCCCAGTAATTTGCCTCCCTCAAAACATCAGCAATTAGGTTGAATCTTGTTGTTATTTTGTTTTTGTTTCCTGCAACTCTTACCCCATACTCAATTACCTCAGCAATGGCAGAACGGTCAAAGGATTTTAAATTTTCCTCCTCACAGAGCATTCTTATGAATGATATATACTGTTCCCTGTTTTCAGGAGTATTTTCCATCTCAACATCAAAATCTGCTTTTATCTTAAATATTTTCTTGAAATCCTCATCGTAAAACCAGAGGAGATAATATATGTAAGGACTTCCAATCATTATAACTTTTAAATCTATTGGAATTGGCTCGGGTTTTAGAGGCGTTGAATAAAAATAGCCAAAGGCATCGTAGTACTGAATTTCTGAAACCCCTGTTCTTAAAACTCTTTTCAGGGTTGGCCATACATTGGGCTCAAGAAAAGCATCATTTGCGTTTATTATTAAATATCCACCATTTGCCCTGTGAATTGAACCAGGTTTTATCATGGTAAAATCACTTCTAACACCACCCCTTGAATCTATTTCCCGTGCAATTGTTCCAAACAAATTCCTGAAAGTGGGGGATGTTTCGTAAATTATTGGTGTCTCCTTTGTATCTCCATTGTCAATAAAAAGATTTACAGAATAAATAGAGAACCTTTCTTCAATTTCCTCTTTGCTCATTTCTTTCTCAGCAAAAATTTCAAGATTTTCAAGGATAGAAGCTCTCACATCCTTCAGATAATTTATTATTTTTTCATCATTAAATTTTTCTTCCATTTCTTTTATGCTGTGCTCAATTAAGGGAAGGACAAATTCTTCGTTCAGTTTTCTTATTGCAGATTCAAGCTCCTTTCCCAGTTCTCTGTTAAGCCTCATAACTTCTGAAAGCTCTATCTCAAGTTCGTAATATTTCTTTTTCAAATTTTCATAAATCTCCCTCGGAAGCCCCCCGGATTCAACAAGGGCTTCTATCTGTTCAAGATTCATCGGCTTTCCATGAACTATAGGGACAAGGGATGGTTTAACAATTGGACCTATCTGAATCTGGACGAGTTGAAAACCTGCCTGTTCAACCTTCTTTTCAAAATTTCTTATTAAATTTTTTTGCCTCTCTCCAAATTCTTCCATAATTTCAGCTTTTCTTTTCTGAAAAGCGTCACTTTCAAGAATTCTTGGAATATTCTCCCTGAAAATTTCTATCATCCTCTCCATTCCATTTTTGAACTCCCTACCCTTTCCCGGGGGAAGGGAAATGAGTATTGGCATATCAGGGTTTTTGAAATTGTTAACATAGCAAAGGTCATTGGGAATCCTCTCCTTCTCTTCAAGACCATCAAGGAGTTTCATTATAGTTGTAGTTCTTCCAGTTCCAACCATTCCTGTTATGAAAATGTTGTATCCTTGATGGGGAATTTCAAGACCCATTTTTATCGCATCAATTGCTCTTTTCTGCCCTATGATCCCCTCAAGAGGAATTCCGTGGTTGGAACTTTCAACATTCAGGCTCTCAGGCTCACATTCCCATCTTAATTCCTCAGGCTTTAATTCATTAACCATGATTCCCTCCACTCAATATTGTATTTTACAACAGCAAAGAGTGCCAGGCAATAAAATAATTGTCTTGTTTTTAGGATTTTGTTATTATATTGCTTAATTATGAGATTGAGCCATATAGGTATTGATGGACCTCCTAAATCGGGGAAAAGGATTCTTGCAGAAGCTCTTGCAAAGGAGCTATCAGCTTTACCAGTCTTAGATAATGATTACAATCCATATTTGAAGGATTTTTATAGAGGCAAGGAAGAGGTAACCCTTTTAACACAACTTGTTTTTCTTATAAACCGATACAATCAGCAAATGGAGACTTTGCAGAGAAAGCTCTTCCACGAGATGGTTATCTGCGATTACATTTTTGAGAAGGACAAAATTTACGCTTATCAGACCCTTTCCGATTCTGAACTTTTCATTTACAATAAATTGTTTGACATTTTGTATCCAAAAATCCCAAAACCTGATTTGGTTGTTTACCTGCAACTTTCTGATGAGGTTCTGATCAGAAGAATGAGAAAAAGGGGGAACCCCTGGGAGAAATCAGCTTCAGAGGATTATTTAAAGGGACTAAATGAGGCTTTCAACTATTTTTTCTTCCATTATAAACTTTCTCCTCTTCTCATAATAAATTGTGACGAGCTGGATTTTGAATCTGAGGGATGGTCTCTGGCAACAATAAAGGAGAAGATTTTTGAAACAAGAGCAGGGACAAATATCTATGTTCCGAGAAAATAAAACTATTTTTCTTGGATAAGCTTGAATTTGTAATATATAATAAAAATGATGGAGAAAATTACTATAAGAACAATTGTGGAGAAAAAAAGAAAGGGTGAGAAGATTTCCGCACTTACTGCCTACGATTATTCATCAGCCCTTATTGTTGACAATGCAGGAATTGACATAATTCTTGTTGGTGATTCTCTTGGAAATACAATTCTCGGTTATGAAAACACACTTCCTGTTACAATGGAGGATATGTTGCATCATGTTAGAGCAGTTGCAAGGGGAAGAAAGAGGAGCCTTCTGATTGCGGATATGCCTTATATGTCCTTTCATATAAGCCCTCAAGAAACAGTTAGAAATGCCTCCCTTTTCATGAGGGAGGGAGCTGAAGGTGTCAAAATCGAAGGAGGGAAGAAAAGGATTGACATGGTCAAAGCCCTTCTGGATGCTGAAATTCCTGTTATGGGACACATTGGTCTCACTCCTCAATCCATTCACATATTTGGAGGATACAAAGTTCAGGGTAAAGAGCTGGATTCAGCAAAGGCATTGATTGAAGATGCAATTGCCCTTGAGGAAGCCGGGGTTTTCTCAATTGTCCTTGAGTCAGTTCCAACTGAGATTTCAAAAATAATTACCAAAAGTTTAAAAATACCAACAATAGGAATCGGAGCAGGACCTTTCTGTGATGGTCAGATTCTTGTTTTCCATGATCTTCTTGGGCTCACTCCTGGCTATCTTCCCAAATTTGTGAGGAAATATGCAGATCTTCAAAAGATTATAGATTCCTCAATAAAGTCCTATATTGAGGATATCAAAAATGGAAAATTTCCTGACGACAGTGAGTCTTATCATCTATCTGATGAAATAAAAGAGAGTCTGGAGAAGGAATATGAAGATTTTCTCAAAGATTGATGATTTGAAGAGAAAGTTGAAGGAAGAAAGGGAAAAGGGGAAGAGCATTGGATTTGTTCCCACCATGGGTTATCTCCATGAAGGGCATCTCTCCCTTGTAAGACAAAGCATTAAGGAAAATGCTTTGACAGTTGTATCAATATTTGTAAACCCAATACAATTTGGACCTGGAGAGGATTTTGAAAGATACCCAAGGGATATGGAGAGGGACAAAAGATTACTTGAGAAGGAAGGGGTTCACTATCTATTTTTTCCGAGCAATGAGGAAATGTATCCAACAGGTTTCAAGACCTTTGTGGAGGTAGCTGAGCTGGGGAAAAAACTTTGTGGTAAGTCAAGACCAGGGCATTTTAGAGGGGTTACAACTGTGGTTTTAAAATTGTTCAACATTGTCCAGCCTGACAGGGCATACTTCGGGCAAAAGGATGCCCAGCAGGCAATAATAATCAAGAAGATGGTTAAGGACCTGAACCTTGATGTTGATATAGTTGTGATGCCAATAGTAAGGGAGGAGGACGGTCTTGCCATGAGCTCCAGGAATGTTTACCTGAATGAGGAAGAAAGAAAGAATGCAACTGTTCTCTACAAAAGCCTCAAAGAGGCTGAAAAAATGATAAAAATGGGTGAAAGGGATGCTGAGAAGATAATAAATAGAATGAGGGAAGTTATTATGAGTTATCCAAAGGCATTGATTGACTACATTGAAATTGTGGATACCGAAGAACTAAATCCAGTAAATCCAATAAAAGGTAAATTCCTGATTGCTCTTGCAGTCTACATTGGAAAGGCAAGATTGATTGATAATATGATTTTAGAGGTGTGAAAATGAGAAAATTTTTGAGGGGTAAGATCCATAATGCCACTGTGACTGAAGTGAATCTTGAATATGAGGGAAGTATAACAATCGACAGGGACATTCTTGATGAGGCAAATATGCTCCCCTTTGAGCATGTGGAAGTTTACAATGTAAACAATGGAGAAAGATTTACAACTTATATTCTCGAAGGGAAAAGGGGTTCAAAGGTTGTATGTCTAAATGGAGCAGCAGCCAGGAAAGCCTCTGTAGGAGACAAACTTATAATTGCATCCTTTGTTTTCCTGAAGGAGGAAGAGATAAAGAATCACAAATGTTTCATCGTTATCATGGATGAAGGAAATAAAATAAAAGAAAAGAGAGTCGAAAAAATTCTCTGAATTGAATGAAAAGGTTTTTTCTTTTCCTTCTTCTCTTTCTTTTTATAAAAACTTTAAACTCAGCAACCCAGTACCATCCAAAACTAAAATGGAAGGAGATTCAAACAGAGAATTTTATAATTTATTTTCATCAAGGGGAGGAGGAACATGCCCAGTATCTTGCAAATCTTGCTGAAAAGGTTCATGGAAAATTAACATCCTACTTTTCATGGAAACTAGAAGGAAAGACAAGAGTTATTCTTTTTGATGGCTTTGATATCTCCAACGGCTATTCAACTCCAATACCCTACAATTTAATTGGTATATATCTAATCCCCCCTCCCGGTTATTCAGAAATTGGTTGCTGGGATGAGTGGTTGAATTTGGTCTTTACCCACGAGTATGTTCACACGATTCAACTGGATGCCTGTGGAAAAATAGGGAGGATTCTGAGAAAGATATCGGGCAGAACCCCTACCTTCCTTCATTTCCCCAATCTTTATCTTCCCCTCTGGACCTTAGAAGGTCTTGCAGTTATGGGAGAAACATTATGGACAGAAGGTGGAAGAGGGAGAGCAGGAGACTTTGATATGATTCTAAGGGGGGAGGTCAAAGAGGGAATTTATCCAAGGATAGACAAGGCTACAACCTTTCAGGATTCCTGGCCTGGAGGGATAAGCCCCTACATTTATGGCGGAAAATTCATGATCTGGCTAAGGGAAAAATATGGAGATGAGAAATTGAAAAAACTCTTTAACTCCCTTTCCAAAAACCTTATCCCCTACACTTCCGATTGGATTTTTGAGAAAATTTATGGAAAGTCATTCAAAAAATTGTGGATGGAATGGCTTGGAGATTACAAAAACGAAACATTAAAAATTAAAGAAAAGGAGCAAATAACTTCACCCCTTGTAATAAAAGAAATTGGTTTTGAGCTGAGGAGTCCAGTTCTATCAAAGGATGGAGAAAACATATTCTTTATCTCCATAAATCCTCACGAATTCCCTAAGATTAAATCAATAAATGTTAAAAGCCAAAAAATAGAAGATTTGGCGGAATGCTTCTATGGTAACAAAATTTCCATTTCAAAGGATGGAAGGTTTATTTTCTTTGACCAGCTCGATTATTTCCAGAGCTTCTTTCTTTACAGCGATCTCTATCTTTATGATTTAGACAAAAAGGCTGCGAAAAGAATAACAAAAGGAATGAGATTGAGGGAACCTGAGTATGACCCTTCCACAGAAAAGATAATAGCCATAAAGTATGGACTTAAGAAAACAGAGCTTGTTGAAATTGGGACTGATGGAAAGGATTTGAAAAGAATATTCTTTGAAGATGATACAATTCTTTCCTCCCCTTCCATCTCTCCTGACGGAAAATTGATAGCCCTTTCTGCCAATAGAGGAGGAAACTGGGATGTACTTTTAATCAAAAGGGATGGGAAACTGGAAAAATGGATTACAGAAGATAGATACAGGGATATCACACCTTCCTTTTCAAAGGATGGAAGATATATAGTTTTTAGCTCTGACAGAGATGGATTTTTCAATCTTTATCTTTACGACATGGAAGAAAATAGAACTTTCCAAATGACAAATCTAATAACAGGAGCATTTTATCCCACATTTTCTGAGGATGGAAGGGAGATCTTCTTCCTCGAATATTATAAAGATGGATACAGAATATCTAAAATTGAAATTTCTGAAGGAAAACTTAAACCCTCAGAGATTTCAAGATCTGGAAGTAAAAAAATCTCCCTGAGCATTGAAAAGAGATATCCTGTTAAACCTTACAATCCCCTTCCATCAATGAAACCAGCATACTTGATACCGAGCTTAAGGGATGGAGGCGAGGAGACCCAGTATGGGATTTCGGTAACAGGCACAGATCCCCTTGAAAGGAATATCTATTACTTAGATATTTATCATGGATTTGAAAGCAAAAACTGGAGCGGTTCCTTTTATTACATTTACGATGCCCTTTACCCAACCATCTCCTTTGGTTACAGCAACACTTCAGACCTATTTTCAGAGGGGGATGGAAAATACGTTATGAAGAGGGAAAAATTTGTCCTGAGCACAATTTTCCCCTTTTACAGAGTTAAAGAATCCTCCTTCTTCAC
>JBBIMS010000015.1:11878-13026 GCA_037444285.1 Candidatus Aminicenantota bacterium
CAGGAGGGAAACAAGGAGATATCGAGGAGAGAAACTCAATCTCTCAGGTCTAAGATTTGGAATCTTCTATAACAGCTCCAAGAAATATCCCTTTTCCATCTCTCCAACAGAAGGGAGAAGATTTTCTTTGTTGATAGAAAGGGACCTTAGAAAGCTTGGTTCTGATTACAATATCTGGAAAGCCACAGCAGAATGGAAGGAATTTATAAAAATTCCATTAAAGCATCATGTCCTCGGAATAAGACTGATTTATGGCAAAAGCTGGGGAGAAAGGAGAAGGGTTTTCTTCATGGGAGGATATGAGGGAAATACTAGTTTTGCTGGATTTGAATCAGACAATTTCAATCTTTTAAGAGGTTATAAAAAGGAATCAATCTATGGAACAGAAGCAGTTCTTTTGAACATTGAGTATAGATTTCCAATTTTAAATGTGGAAAGGGGTTATGGGAATTTTCCATTATTCTTGAGGAGGATTCACTTGGCACCATTTTTTGATGCAGGGAATGCCTGGATTAACTCCTTCAATTCATCGGAAATTAAGAGGGGGATCGGTATTGAGCTTAGAAGCGATCTCATTTTCTCTTACTCAATCCCGATTACTCTCTCATTAGGTTTTGGAAAAGGGCTTGATAGGGGAGGAGAGAGCATGGTATTTTTCAGACTCTCAAACTCCTTCTAAAATCTGTAGGAAATTCCAAAACTTAAAAGTCCTTCACTGCCAGCTCCAAATTGGAGAAAACAGCCCGTATTCTCCCACGTGTAATTTACGCCTAAAAATGTAATTTGACTACCATATCCCAATCCAATATCTCTATATAACCTTGTCTTTTTACCGTGATAATAGTAGAGCCTTAACTTTGGATATAATCCAACAATGCTCCCAGTCTCCTTTGTGCCAAAAAAGATGTCATGCTCCTCGCAAAAAGTACAAAAGACTGTAGCTTCTAAGGATACTCTCTTAGAGAAGTCGTGCATATAGGAAGTAAAAAAACTGGACCAGGTGGAAACTGAGATTAGAAGTCCAGCCCCAAGGCCAGCTCCCAACCCAAAGGAAAGCTCATCCTTCAAAGGCTTTGAAGACTTTTCTTCTCCCATCATGGAAGTTCCCAAAAGGGAAACTCCCAGAATAAAAAGGATAAGCTTTCTCA
>JBBIMS010000016.1:0-250 GCA_037444285.1 Candidatus Aminicenantota bacterium
GGAAAAGCGGTTGTGGTAACTGCAGAGGAAATGACCAAAATTGTGAGGGAAATCGGAGAGAAAAGGGCTTTCAAAGAGGTTGATGTTGTAACAACAGCAACTTTCGGGGCAATGTGTTCTTCAGGCGTTTTTCTTAACTTCGGTCATTCTGAACCACCTATAAAAATGTCAAGAGTCTGGCTAAATGATGTTCCTGCTTATACTGGAATTGCAGCTGTTGATGCTTATATTGGGGCTACAGAGCCATCTG
>JBBIMS010000016.1:260-12795 GCA_037444285.1 Candidatus Aminicenantota bacterium
CTCCACATAAGGTATGGCGGAGCTCATGTAATAGAGGATCTGGTAAGAGGGAGGGAAATCAATTTAAGAGCTGAGGCTTATGGAACAGATTGCTATCCAAGAAAGGAAATAGAAACAGTTATAAACCTTGAAGGGTTAAATCAGGCTATTATGCTTAACCCGAGAAATTCTTATCAGAGGTATAATGCAGCGATTAATTCAAGTCGGAGAACCCTTTACACCTATATGGGAAAACTCCTTCCTGAAATGGGAAATGTCACCTTTTCAGGCTCAGGGGAGCTTTCCCCCCTTATGAACGACCCAGATTTTGAAACAATTGGAATTGGGACAAGAATATTCCTTTGCGGCTCAGAAGGTTATATTGTGGGTTGTGGAACTCAACATTCTCCTGAGAACGGTTTTGCAACCCTCATGGTGAGAGGTGATTTGAAGAATATGTCTCCAGAATTTATAAGGGCAGCTACCTTTGAAGGATATGGATGCACTCTCTATGTTGGAATAGGTATTCCAATTCCCGTCTTAAATGAAGGAATTGCAAGAAAAACAGGTATTTCTGATGATGATATATTTACAAATATTATCGATTATGGGGTCCAGTCAAGGAATAGACCTGTAATAAAAAGGGTTAGTTATAAGGAGCTGAAGTCAGGTTATGTAGAAATAAAGGGGAAGAAAGTTAAGACTTCGCCACTTTCAAGTATTTATATGGCTAAAAAAATAGCCCAGATTTTAAAAGAAAAAATTGAAAAGGGAGAATTCTTTTTAACAATGCCTGTTGAAAGGCTTCCAATTCAGGGCTCTTCAAAACCGATGATTGAAAAACCTGAGAAAGCAGGAATCTTTGTGAGAAAAGAGCCACAGATTCCTGAGAATAAAAATATTGTGAGGGATGAGTCAATTTGCATACATTGCGGTCAATGTATCTCCATCTGTCCCCTTGATGTTTTCTCTATGGATGAAAACTGGAAAGTGATTTTGGAGCATGAATCTTGCATTGCCTGTGGAATATGCATGGATGCTTGCCCTGTTAAAGCTTTAAATGTGAGGCAATAAATGAGTCTGAGAAAATTTAGATTAAAGGTTAAGGAGACAGTCGCAACAGTAATTGTGGAAGAAGAGTTTTTCCCATTTGCAGAAAGGGAGGTAATCAGACAGAGGGAAATTCTCGAAAATTACATTTCAAAAAACCCGTATTTCCTTTACTCCCTTGAACCTATTTTTGTCTCCGATGATTCCCCTGAAATAGTGAAGAGAATGGCAAAAGCATCCTTTAGAGCAGGTGTAGGTCCAATGGCTTCTGTTGCAGGAGCAATTGCATATTTTGCTGTGAAGGAAATGGTTGAAAGAGGAGCAACCCATGCAATTTTTGAGAATGGGGGCGACATTGCCATGTTTATAAGCAAACCAGTAACAATCGGTATATATTCAGGTGAAAAGTTACAGAACCTTGCCCTTAGATTTGAGCCGAGGGATTCAATTATTGGAGTTTGCACATCTTCAGGGAAGATGGGGCATTCCCTAAGCTTTGGAAGAGCAGACTCAGCTACTGTGATCTCTGAGGATCCTATCTTAGCTGATGCAATGGCTACCTCCCTTTGCAATTCAATTAAAAAAGAGGATCAAGAAGAAATTGAAGAGGCAATAAACAGGTTTCTGATTGAGAAGATAGAAGGAGTTATTGTTGTAATGGGCGAGTTAATCGGGCTTGGAGGAAAGCTTCCAGAAATATCCCTTACAAGGATCCCCCATGAGCTGATAACAAGGGGGGATTATAAGAATTCAAAATTAATAGAAAAATTTGAAATTAAGAGGAGGTAATTTATGAGATTCAAAACAATATCTGTTAATGGTGGACTTAAGAATGATCCTTTGACAGGAGCAGTGTCTGTCCCAATTTATCAAACTTCTACCTTTGAACAGATAGAACCAGGGGTTACAAAGGGTTTCAGTTATGGAAGGACTGATAATCCGACAAGGTCTGCCCTTGAAAAGGCTTTAGCTCTTCTTGAAGAAGCTAAGTTTGGCTTATGTTTTTCCAGTGGTTTATCTGCAGCAAATACAGTAATGAACCTTCTATCTAAGGATTCTCATATAATTGCAGTGGAAGATTTATACGGTGGAACATACAGGTTGTTTACAAAACTTTACAGCAAATTTGGAGTGGAATTTACATTTTCTAATCTTGAAGATCCATTTATGATCAAGAAACTTGTCAGAAAAAATACTAAAATTTTGTGGCTTGAATCTCCTACAAATCCTCTGCTGGAAATAGTTGATATAGAAGAATGTTCAAAAATCGCAAGAGAACTTGGAATTATTGTCCTTGTTGACAATACCTTTGCAACCCCTTATCTTCAGAAACCCCTTAAAATCGGAGCAGATATTGTCCTTCATAGCACTACAAAATACTTAAATGGTCATGCAGATGTTATAGGAGGGGCCCTTGTCACCAATTCTGAATCAATCTATCAGGAATTGAAGTTTTATCAAAATGCTGTTGGTGGAGTTCCTTCACCAATGGATTGTTTCCTTGTTTTAAGAGGATTAAAGACATTGCCTCTGAGAATGGAAAGGCATTGCAAAAATGCAAAGAAGATAGTGGATTTCCTATCTTCCAATCCAAAGGTAAAAAAAGTTTATTATCCTGGATTAAGGGAGCACAAAGGGCATGAAATTGCAAAAAAGCAGATGAAAGACTTTGGAGGAATGATATCCTTTGAACTGGATACCGATTTGAAGGGAATAAAAAGGTTCTTTTCTAATTTGAAAATTATAACCCTTGCAGAGAGTTTGGGAGCTGTTAAATCTTTAATTTGCCATCCTGCAACAATGACACATGCTTCTGTTGATCCTGAAGTGAGGGAAAAAAGAGGGATCAAAGATTCTTTGATAAGGCTTTCAGTGGGTATTGAAGATGCAGATGATTTAATAGAAGACCTTGAAAATGCTATCCGAGCTATATAGGAGGTGAGAAATTGGACAAGATTCCATGTGCAATATTAGGATGTACAGGGCTTGTAGGTTATTTTTTTGTAAGGCTCCTTTACAATCATCCCATATTTGAGATAAAGCTTGTCACTGCCTCTGAGAGATCAAAGGGGAAAAAACTTGGAGATTTCTTAAAATGGACTTCCAATGAAAACTTCTCCGAAGAATTGATGGAGAAGGAGATCTGTCCAACTTCTGAGGATAAGATTCTCAATTCAGGTGTCAAAGTGGTATTTTCTGCATTGCCTTCGGATATAGCTGGTCCAATAGAAGAAAATCTGAGAAACAAAGGTCTTTTTATTTTTTCCAACTCCAGTGCCCATAGAATGGATCCTGTTGTTCCCATTTTAATACCAGAAGTAAATTCTGAGCAAATTTCCCTTGCCGAACTCCAGAAAAAAAGATTTGGTGGGTTTATAGTAACCAACTCCAACTGCACCACATCTGGTCTTGCTCTCGCATTGAAGCCTTTATTAAATTTAGGAATCGAAAAAGTTTTCATGTCTTCTTATCAGTCAATCTCAGGAGCTGGAAGGAGGAAACTTCCATCAATGGATATTTTAGGAAATGTTATACCCTTTATAAAGGATGAAGAAGAGAAGGTTGAACGAGAAACCAAGAAGATTTTGGGAAGGTTGAAAGGGGGAAAAATTGAGAATCTGGAAATAGAAATGTTTGTGAACTGTTGTAGGGTTCCTACAAAAATTGGACATCTCGAAAGTGTGGTTTTGGAGTTGCAGAAAGATTTTACTCTTGAGGAAATTGTTGAAAAACTTGAAAGCTTTAAAGGAGAACCTCAGAATTTAAACTTTCCAACAGCTCCAGAAAAACCTTTGATAGTTAGATTTGAGGAAGATAGACCTCAGCCGGAAATTGATTCAAACGCTGGTTTCCCTAATAGAGCAAAGGGAATGGCAGTTAGCATAGGAAGAATTAGAAAGAAGGGAAGATTCTTGAGTTTTTTCCTTCTTGTGAACAATCTTGTTCGGGGCTCAGCAGGAGGGAGTGTCCTCAATGCCGAGTTTGCCTATTATAAAGGAATTATAGGGGGGTAAAATGAAAGTAATGAAATTTGGTGGTGGATGTCTGAGAGATGAAAATGATTTTCTGAATGTTGCCAGAATAATTAAATCTGAAAAAGAAAGATTGATAATTGTTGTCTCTGCAGTTTATGGTATAACAGACCTTCTAATTGAGGCAATGAAGAAAGCGCTAATCTCAGAAAGAGAAATAGATAAAATAGTTGAAAAAATAAAAGATTTTCATTTTGGAATATGTGAGAGGGGCATAATTGAAAATAAGATTAAAATTGTGGTTAGAAAGGAGATTGGCTCAAGGATTGAAAAGATGAGAAAGAATTTGTATGGGATTTGTTATACATCAGAGATAACAGATTCAGTCAGGGCAATGATTCTGAGTTACGGCGAAAGGTTCTCTACATTTTTGCTTGCAGGAATTCTTGAGAGCGAAGGGATTTCAGCTGAGGCATTTGAATCAGACAAAATAGGAATGATTACCGACGAATCTTACGACAATGCATCAGCAAACCTTCAAAAAGTAGAAGAAAATTTAAAGAGTGTTCTTCTTCCTGTTTTGGAGAGAGGAATTGTTCCTGTTATAACTGGATATTTCGGTTGCACTCCTTCAGGAAAGGTGAGCTTATTTGGAAGGAATGGCTCTGATTACTCGGCATCTGTAATTGCCTATGCTCTTGACGCATCTTCCCTCGAAATATGGAAAGATGCGGATGGGTTCATGAGTGCAGAACCTAAAATTGTCAAGAAGGCAAAAAGTCTCGAAAAGTTATCCTACAGCGAAGCAGCTGAACTTGCCTATTTCGGTGCAAAAATTCTTCATCCAAGAACTGTTGAACCTATTTCAATAAAGAGAATCCCTCTTATTATAAAGAACATAAAAGAACCTGAAAAAACTGGAACTCTTATAACCCATGAAAGGGAGGAGGCAGAGAATATTATAAAAAGTGTGACTTACAACAGAAATATATCAATTTTGAGAATTCAAGGTGCAGGAGTAGGATACAAACCAGGTGTAATATCAGAGATTGGTAAGAAACTTTCGGAAAAAAAGATTAATATTTACTCAATAATCACTTCCCAGACCTGCATAAATCTCATAATTGATAGAAATGACTCTGAGGAAAGCTTGAAATGCCTTAAATCCCTTGAGGGAGGTGTAATAGAAAAAATAGATAAAATGGAAGATATGGCTCTGATTGCAGTGGTGGGAGAGGGGATAGCTCGAAGGGAAGGGATTGCTGGAAGAGTTTTTTCAGCAGTTGCAAAGGAGGGTGTAAATATTGAAATGATGTCAGGAGGGGCTTCAGAAGTAGCTTATTACTTTATTGTTAAGGAGGGTTTTTTGGAGAAGGTTGTTAATGCAGTTCATTACGAGTTTTTGGGGAATTAAAAACTTTGACTTTTTTAAAAAGGGTTGGTATAGATGAAAGATGAAAATTAAATCAGGAGTAAAAAATGGGAAAGGCTAAAATTTTACTTCTTTTGACTTTTTTCATCATTACGAACAGCTTGATCTATGGAAAAAACCCTGAAGAAGAATTTATCCCACCCCTGAGAAAACAAGCTGAAATACAGCAAGAGTGGCTAAAAATTAGGCTGGAGAAAGTTCTTC
Organism: Candidatus Aminicenantota bacterium; assembly: GCA_037444285.1. Taxonomy (GTDB): domain Bacteria; phylum Acidobacteriota; class Aminicenantia; order JBFLYD01; family JBBIMS01; genus JBBIMS01. The sequence continues at coordinate 5,898 of JBBIMS010000016.1, forward strand.
CTTCTCTTATGAGGAAATACGGAGTTTCAATGTGGCTTGTAATTTGCAGGGAGTATAACGAAGATCCTGTTTTCTTTTCTCTTGTATCCCCGAATTCTTTCTCAGCAAGAAGAAGAACGATTCTTGTCTTTTTTGACAGGGGACCTGTGAAAGGTGTTGAGAGACTTGCTCTGGGAGGAGGATCTCAGGGTGGTTTATACAAAGTTTTTCGAGATCCTGAAAATGAAAGAAGGGAGTTGTGGGGGGATACCCAGTGGCTTCTCCTCAAGAAAATTATAGAGGAGAGGAACCCCTCAACAATAGCAGTCAATATTTCAAGAACCCATGCTTTCTCGGATGGACTTTCTGCAGGAGAATGGGAAGCACTTCAAGACACCCTTGGAGAAAAATGGCTCAGAAGAATTGTGAGAGCTGAACTTCTTCCCATTGAATATCTCTCAACAAGAATTCCTGAGATGGAGCCTTACTACAAGGAAATAATGAAGGTCGCTCATTCTCTAATAAAAAGGGCATTTTCGTCTGAGGTTATAAAACCAGGAAAGACAACAAATCTTGATGTTGAGTGGTGGCTGAGGGAGAAAGCTCAGGAATTAGGAGCTAAGGTCTGGTTTCATCCTTCGGTAACAGTTCAAAGGAAAGGGCTTAAAAGGGAGGATTTTCTTTCAGAATCCGAGGGAATAGTAATTCAGAAAGGGGATCTTCTTCATGTTGATTTTGGGATTTCTATAATGGATCTTCACACAGATACTCAGCATATGGGATATGTTCTCAGAGACGGAGAGAAATCAGTTCCTGAAGGACTGAAAAGAGCTCTTTCAATCTGCAACAGACTTCAGGATATTGTAATGAAGAGCATAAAACCAGGAAAGACCGGCAACGAAATCCTTATGGATTCTTTGACCATAATGAGAAAAGAAGGGATAAATGGCTCTATCTACTGCCATACTGTTGGAGATCATGGTCATGGTGCTGGTCCAATAATCGGTCTATGGGATAGGCAGGAGCCGATCCCGGGAAAAGGAGACATTCCTGTTGCTCCAAACACATGGTTTTCAATAGAGCTTTCAATTACAACAAATGTCCCAGAATGGGGTGGACAGGAGGTTTGGATTGGTCAGGAAGAGGATGCAATTCTTGATGATGAAGGGAAAATAAGATGGGTTCTTGAAAGGCAGAAGGAATTTCATTTAATAAAATAGATTTTTAAGGAGGCAAATGTGAGAAGTTTAATTATTTTTTTGATTGTATTTACTCCTTTCCTTTTTTCTGACGATAAATCAAAGAATCAGAACCCAATAGTTACAATTGTTTTGGAAGATGGAAGTGAAATAGTAATTGAACTTTATCCTGAGAAAGCTTCAAATACAGTGAACAATTTTATTTACCTTGCAAAGAGTGGTTTTTACAATGGGGTTATCTTCCACAGAGTGATTCCAGGGTTTGTGATCCAGGGAGGAGATCCCCTTGGAACTGGCGAAGGAGGTCCATCTTACAGCATAAAGGGTGAGTTTAATGACATCCCCTTTGAAGAAGGAATTGTTGGAATGGCAAGAACACCCAACCCGGATAGTGCGGGAAGCCAATTTTTCATAACCCTTGGCAGAGCAAAACACCTTGATGGGAAATATTCCGCTTTCGGAAGGGTTATAAAAGGTATGGAGATTGCCCATAAAATAGCCTCTTTGCCTAAGGATAGTAAAGACAGACCCCTTAAACCTCCTGTTATAAAGACAATAAAGCTTGACTTAAAGGGAAAGGATTACCCTGAGCCTGAGAGGATTGTTCCTCCTGTTAAATGAAAATTTCAAATTTCATATCTTAAAAGAAACTCTTTGATCTTTCTCAGGGCTTTTCCCCTGTGACTTACCTCATTTTTTTCATCAACAGTCAGCTCAGCGAATGTTTTTTTCAAGGGAGGATAGTAAAAAACAGGATCATAGCCAAATCCTGCTCCTCCTCTTTTTTCTTTCAAGATTATCCCTTCCACTTCCTCCAAAGCCTCAAAAATTATCTCTCTTCCATTGGATATTGCAACAGCACATTTAAAGAAGGCTTTCCTTTTTTCCATAGGAACTCCTCTCATTTCCATCAAAAGTTTTTCTATGTTTTCTTCTGCATTTTTTCTACTTCCTGCATATCTTGCTGAAAGGATACCTGGGGCTCCAGAAAGAGCGGGAACTTCAAGCCCTGAATCCTCTCCAAGGGTGAGTAATTTTGTAATCTTTGACCAGTAATTCGCCTTATTCTTTGCAATTTCAAGAAAGGAAGTTCCCTCCTCTTCATAATCATCTTTTAAGCCGAGGTCATTTAGGCAGAGAAGTTCAAAGGGTATATTTTTTAAAATCTCACTGATCTCCTTAAATTTCCCATAGTTGAATGTTGCTATAAGCAAGATATTTCTCTTCATTGATAAAAATTATACGATAGAATTTAAATTTTTGAAATTTTTAAGAAAAATTTGACCTTTTTCGAATAATTAATTAAATTTTATAACTGAAGGTGAATTTTTAGGATTAAGAGAAAAAAGGAGGAAAAATGGGATTTAAGGTTGGTATTAATGGTTTTGGAAGGATTGGAAGGAATCTCTTCAGGGCAGGTTATAAAGAGATTGACTTTGTTGCAGTTAATGATATTACTGATGCAAAAACCCTTGCCCATCTTCTAAAATACGATTCAGTCCTTGGACCCTTTGAGGCTGATGTCAAAGCTGTAGATGATAAAATTGTCGTTAATGGGAAGGAAATAAAGGTTCTCACTGTTAAAGATCCAGCAAATCTGCCCTGGAGTGAGCTTGAAGTCGATATTGTTGTAGAGTCAACGGGGCTTTTTACAAAAAGGGAAGATGCGGAGAAACATTTTAAAGGGGGAGCAAAAAAGGTTATCATCTCGGCTCCTGCAACAAACCCTGATATTACTGTTGTTATTGGAGTGAATCAAAAAGATTATGATCCGAAGAGTCATAACATTATTTCCAACGCCTCGTGCACAACAAACTGTATAGTTCCTGTGGCTTATGTTTTGCACAAAAATTTTAAAATATTAAAGGGTAATATGACCACTGTCCATGCTTACACCAATGACCAGAGGATCCTCGATCTACCCCATAAGGATCTTAGAAGAGCAAGGGCAGCTGCAGTATCCATGATTCCAACAACCACAGGAGCTGCAAAAGCTGTTGGTATTGTTCTACCTGAGCTAAAGGGTAAACTTGATGGAATAGCAATAAGAGTTCCTGTGCCGAATGTTTCCCTGATTGACCTTGTTTGTGTTGTTGAAAAGGAAACCACAAAGGAAGAGGTTAACGAGATCTTTAAGAAAGCTTCAGAAAATGAGCTTAAAGGGATTATTCAGTATTGTGAAGAGCCTCTTGTTTCAGTGGATTTCATGAAGAACCCTCATTCAGCAATTTTTGATGCTCTTTCCACAAATGTAATAGAAAAAAATCTTGTGAAAGTTATGGCCTGGTATGACAATGAATGGGGTTATTCCATGAGATTATTAGATCTAATAAAATATGTTGGAGAGAGACTCTAATGATAGATAGACTTACAATAAGGGATGTCCCATTAAAGGGAAAGAGTGTGTTTTTAAGAGTTGATTTTAATGTTCCCCAGGATGAGAATGGAGAAATTACTGATGATACGAGGATAAGGGAAGCACTCCCTACAATTCAGTATCTTGTTGAAAATAAAGCAAAAATTGTTTGTGCCTCCCACCTTGGAAGACCAAAAGGATTTGATTTGAAATTCTCCATGAGACCTGTCTCAAAGAGGCTTGAAGATATTTCAGGATTCAAAGTTAGACAGATGGATGACTGCATTGGAGACAGGATTGATGCAGAAAAATCAAATTTGAAGGAGGGAGAAATTATTTTTCTTGAAAATATTAGATTTTATAAGGAAGAAACAGAAAATAAGCCTGAATTTGCCCAGAAACTTGCTTATAAAATAGATGTTTTTGTAAATGATGCCTTTGCAGCTTCCCACAGATCCCATGCTTCAGTTGTTGGTATTGCAGGCTTTGTCCCTCTTTCTGTTGCAGGTTTTTTAATGGAGAAAGAAATAAAATATCTTGGGATGGCAATATCCAATCCAGAAAGACCTTTTATTGCAATAATTGGAGGGGCAAAGGTTTCAGACAAAATACCAGTTCTCAGAAGTTTGATCGGAAAAGCTGAAAAAATTTTAATAGGTGGAGCAATGGCTTATACCTTTCTAAAGGCAAAGGGCGAAGATGTTGGAGATTCCCTTGTTGAGGATGAAAGTATTGAAATTGCGAAGAATTTGTTGGATGAAGGTAGAAATAGGGGAGTGGAAATACTCCTTCCCATTGACCATGTCATTTCAAGGGGGCTTGAAGGTTCTCCAGCAGAGACTTCAAAAACTCCAATTCCTTCAGGATTTGCAGGTTATGACATCGGAGATGAGACAATAACTCTTTTTTCCAGTATAATAAGAGACGCAAAAACAATATTCTGGAATGGACCATTGGGAGTTTTTGAGAAGGAGAATTTTTCAAAAGGGACATTTCAAATTGCAAAAGCAATTGCAGATTCAGGGGCTATTTCTATTGTCGGCGGAGGAGATTCTGTTCTTGCGGTGAAAAAAGCAGGGGTTGAAGAAAAGATGACCCACATTTCAACAGGCGGAGGAGCCTCCCTTGAATACATTTCTGAAGGTACTCTTCCAGGGATAGAGGTTCTGACAAAGAAATGAAGAAACCCTTTATTGCTGGAAACTGGAAAATGAATCCTGGAATAAGAGAAGGGGTGGAGCTTGTAAGAGAATTGAAAAAATCCCTTTCTGATTTTAAAGGGGGGGAGATTGTCCTGATCCCTCCCTTTACCCACCTTTGCCTTGTGAAGAAAGAAATCGAGGGAACAGAGATAAAGCTTGGAGCTCAAAACATGCACTGGGAAGAAAAGGGAGCATTCACAGGTGAGATTTCCCCTTTAATGTTAAAAGAGATTGGCTGCTCCTATGTCATTATCGGGCATTCAGAGAGGAGAAAGTATTTTGGAGAAAATGATGAAATTGTAAACAGAAAGGCAAGATATGCTTTGATTCACGGCTTAAACCCCATAATATGTATTGGAGAAACTCTTGAAGAAAGAGAAAAAGGGATAACATTTGAAGTGATCGAAAGTCAGCTAAAACATTCTATCAATGGATTCAATGAAGAAGATATTCTTAAAATTGTAATTGCCTATGAGCCAGTCTGGGCAATTGGAACAGGAAGGAATGCAACACCTGAACAGGCTGAGGAAGCTCATTCCTTTATCAGGAATATTATCAGGGAAATTTATGGAAACGAAAAATCGAATTATGCTATAATAATCTATGGTGGTTCAGTAACAATGGAAAATTCATATTCATTATTGAAGATGAAGAATGTTGATGGATTCCTTGTAGGAGGAGCATCCCTTAAAGGAGATTTCTTCAAAGGAATTATCGAAAATGGCTGGAGAGCCTGGAAAGATAAAGGAGGAGAGACTTGTTAGGTTTACTTATCGCTCTACATATTATTGTGTGCATCCTTTTAATTATAACTGTTTTGCTTCAATCTGGAAGGAAGGCTGATTTATCTGCCCTTGGTGGATTTAGCTCTCAAACTCTTTTTGGTCCAAGAGGAACAGCCACACTTCTTTCAAAGATAACAACAGGACTTGCAATTCTTTTCATGATAACTTCCCTCTCTCTATGGATATTCTCTGCAAAGGGACCCTCATCAGTAGTTGGAAAGGTAAAGGCTAATACCACCCAGACTTCTAATGCTGGGAAGTCTTCCAAATAGAGATGTGCCGAGGTGGTGGAATAGGTAGACACGCTGATTTGAGGTGTCAGTGGGCGAAAGCCCGTAGGGGTTCGAGTCCCCTCCTCGGCACCATATTTTTTTAATGGATGTCCTTTGCAGGACATGTGGGAACATCCAGAGGTTGGACCCCAATTACCCTTACTGTTCAAAATGTGGTTCTCCAGTCTCAGAAAAGGATAGAGAAGTTTCTATAAACCTTAAAGCAGGGAAAGACAAGCAGGCTCTGGGAATAGGGCTAATTGCATTGAGCGTAGTAATCTTCCATTACTTTGCAAGATATGAGGGTTCTCTGCTTGCAGGTATTGGATTACTTTTGTGGATTTGGGGGAAAATAATAAATAACCGCGAGAAGAAGAAAGGTAGGAAAGAAAGAGGCGGAAACCCAAGATTAAGATAATTTGTTTCTTTGACCTTGATGCAAGATTAATTATAAAGCTATTTTTGAGAAGGGGCTACGATCTTTTCTGTCTTTTCACCCTTCAGTTTCTTTTTTAAATCCTCAATTAAAGATTTTAAACTTCGGAAGAATTTTCTTATATAAAAAGAAGAGTCCTTCTGGGACAAAATCCATCTACCTTTCACGAAATCCATTTCAATCCTTTCACCATCACCTGTAACTATTGTCGCATGCTCCCTTTCTACTTTGTATTCCTGTATGCTTGGTGGTAATCCTCTGTATTTAAGCTCAGGCAATTTTTCGTTTTCCTTTAATTTTCTTCCAATCATTTCTTCCCATAACTTCTGATCCCTATTTTTAAGAAATAAAACATATGTTTCGTAGAGGTCAACAGGAGAACTGTACTTATTAATGTAGGAATATTCAAAAAACTCAGGCTCAAATTCAGGAGAGGAGCTAATGAATATAAAGATGAGCCCAATTCCAATTACTAATAATACTAATACTACGAGCACCACAATTTTCATAAAATAAAAATGGTAGCGGGGGTTGGATTTGAACCAACGACCTCCGGGTTATGAGCCCGACGAGCTACCTGACTGCTCCACCCCGCGTCATATTATATTTTTATCTATTTTTAAAAATTTGTCAAGCCCCTAAGATGAGTATATCGGTAACACTTTAAGC
>JBBIMS010000017.1:0-777 GCA_037444285.1 Candidatus Aminicenantota bacterium
TTGCTGAAGAACTCAATCGATTTCTTTATTATTTTCATGTATCTTTCTTTATGCTTTAAATGGTCCCTTTCAAGGAAAAGGATTATTTTTGTTTTCACCTCAGGCTCCTTCATGGAAAAATTCTCTTCGAAGATTTTATGGGTTTTAGAGGCGCTCCAGGCAAAATCGTGGATTTTATCTCCCTTGAAGACTCTTACTATTTCTTCATTTTCCTTCCACTCCTTAATTTTTAATCCTGAGGCAACAGCCATGAATTTTTGAGGAGTTCTTATCTCCACCTCATATGTTCCAAAATCTGCAAAGAATTCAGAGTTCCTGTGATACTGGTGAGCATTCCATCCATCCTCCCTCAAAACTGCAATTTTTGGAAACCACTGGGCAACCATAAAGAAGTCCCTTGAATAGCCAGCTCTCGCTAAAACCTTTGGAAGCTTTGATTCAAAAATTATCAATATGGAAAGGGATTCTCCTGGATTTACTGGAGAATCAAGGGGGATCTTCGCAAGGGTTCTGTCGTAGATATTCCCATCATCGGGCTGAACATGCTGAAGTTTTCTCTTCAAATCAATTCCATTTATTCTTATTTCCTTTATCTCGCAGTAACCCCATTCCATATCCTTCCTTCTGAACCTTTCTATCCCCGATTCCTTCATAAAAGTAGAAAGCTCGTTTCTGAAAGCATTGAGATAGAGGTGGAAATAGATCTCCGAAGCTGGCTTACTCGTGTTATTTTTCCAGAAAATGATCTCCTCGCCTTCAATAATTTTTTTCTCAGGA
>JBBIMS010000017.1:793-3353 GCA_037444285.1 Candidatus Aminicenantota bacterium
AGGAATAAGCTTTGCTTTAATCCGGTAATTGACAATATCATCAGAATAAAGAAAATTTAAAAGCAGGAATAAAAGAAAAAACCTCTTCATATCTTCCTCCTATTTTTTATAAACGGATTTTAACTCTTTTATGTTCATTTGACAAATGACCCTTTAAATTTTATCCTTGATTAAGAAAGGAGAGGTATGAGGAAGATATTTTTAGGATTATTTACAATTTCAATTTCCCTTTTTTTAATCTCTCAGGAATTTTCCCTTACATATAGAAAATATCAAAAGCCTTTGATCATTGCCCAGATGGAAAATATGCTGGAGAAAGCCCCTGATTTGGAGAGCAGGATCGGAATTGTGAAGGAATTCTTGAAAAAGGATCCCCGAAATGTCCTTATACACAGAACCTACCAGGATCTCATGAGAGTTTATGACCCCGATAAGTTGTATGAGGAGTATGAGCTGTTGTTTAAGAAGAATCAGAACAACCCGATTTTTATTTATCTTTTCGGAAGAGTTCAGAGAGAGAAGGAGGCTTCAAAGCTTTATTTTGAGAAAGCCATTGAAAAGGATAAGAACTTTTACTGGGGCTACATAGGTCTTTCCTATTATTACACAAATGAGGCTAAACCACCTGATTATTCAAAAGCTGAGGAACTTTTGAAAAAAGCAATCTCCATAGACAATTCTCAACCTGAGGCATTTTTGAATCTTCATTCAATTTACACAATGCAGAGGAAGTATGAGCTTGCAGATACTGTCTCAGACATTCTTATGAAAATAAATCCTGATGACGATGGAATATTTTTAATATCCATAAACAGATTCAGAAGAACAGGAGAGAGAAATAGGATAATATCAGCAATAGATAAAAGGATTAAAGAAAAGGGAGAAAGTCCAAATCTTCTTCTGGCCCTTGCTGATGTTTATTTCGATAGCAGAAACATGGAGAAAACCATAGAGACATTTGAAAAATTTGTTAATCTTTACCCCAAGAATTCCAACACACCAAGAATTCTTTTTAATCTTTCTGTCCTCTGCTCAGGAAAAATGGATAAAATTAAGACAATTCAATATCTAAAGAGAGCCTTTGAAGAGGGATACAATCTGAGAGGGTGGGTTGAGAACTATCCTCCCTTTACATTTATCAAAGAGGAGAAGGAATTTAAAGAATTGATTTCTAAGATAAATGAAAGGATTGGAATAGGTAAGAAGGTAAAGGATTTTCAATGTAAAGACATCAATGGGAATATTGTAGAGATAAGGAAACTTGAGGGGAAAGTTGTTCTGGTTGAGTTCTGTGCATCATGGTATGAGCAATGCAGAGCTGAAATACCTTTTTTAAGAGAAGCTTACAAAAGATTTAGCAAGAAGGGGTTAGAAATAATAAGTGTAAGTCTTGATGATGACAGAGAAGCTTTATCTTCCTTTATTTCAAAAGAGGCTATTCCCTGGAAGGTTATTTTCTCAGGAAAGGGGAGAAATGACCCAACGGCAAAAATTTTTGGGATAGATTCGATTCCCTCCAATTTCCTTGTTGACAAAAGGGGAACAATGAGATATGCAGATTTGAGAGGCGAGGCATTGCTAAAAAGGATTGAGGAGCTTTTAAAGGAGAAATAAAATGAATTTTGTAAAGGTGGAAGAGGCTCAAGGTATTACAGAGGCTGAAATAATAAAATCCTTCCTTGAGTCCAACGGAATTCCTGTGGAGCTAAGGTATGAATCAATTGGTAAAGTTCTTGGAATAACCACTGACGGTCTTGGGGTTGTAAAGATTTTTGTTCCTGAAGAGAAAGAGGAAGAGGCTAAGAGACTGATTGAATCAGTAAAGGAAACAAAAATATAATCTCAAAAAATTCCCCTGGAACTTTTGATTCCCTTTTTTCGTTTCCTTAGTATGGAAGTGAAGAAAAGGAATGAAAGAAATATTCAATGGCAGATTTAGAAGAAATTGTTGCAAGGTGCTTGCAAGGAGAGGAATATGCATGGGAATACATAGTGAGAACCTTTTCAAGGAGGATTTATAACATGGCATATCAGATTACAATGGATTCTGTCGAGGCTGAAGACCTCACTCAAGAGATCTTTATCAAACTCTACAACTCCCTAAATAAATACACCCTTGGTAGCAATTTCAAGCTATGGTTTTTTAGGTTGGCAAAGAATCATATAATTGACTGGTATAGAAAAAGAAAATATGTAAATTCAAAAATTGAAGAGATAAAAAGGCAGATTGTTTTTGACTCCCATTCAAATTCCTTAAAAGATAATGTTGAGGAGTTAAAGGAAAAAGTTAGGAAAGAAATAGAATCCCTTGATCTACAGTTTAAAATTCCCCTTATTTTGAGGGATCTACAGGGGTTAAGTTATGATGAGATTTCCAAAATTTTAGAAATACCTGTTGGAACAGTGAAATCGAGGATTAACAGGGGTAGGCTTTTAATATCGGAGATTTTGAGAGGTGGAAAATGAGGTGCGATGAAGTAATGGAATTGATTACAATTTTTTTAGAGGGAGAGCTTGAAGAGGAAACCTCTGAAATTGTAAAGGCTCATATAGATTCTTG
>JBBIMS010000017.1:3370-6008 GCA_037444285.1 Candidatus Aminicenantota bacterium
GGATTCCTTAAAGGTTATTAGACACATACGATCCATTGAGCCTTTACCTGTTCCTGAGGGGACTATAGAAAAAATACTGAGGGCTACAACAAAGAAAAGGAAAAAATTCTCATTCCTGCCCCTCCTTCAACCCCAGTGGGTTTTTGCTTTTTCTATTTTTGTCCTTTCGTTCTTCTTCTTTACATATCCCAAAAAAGCTCTATTGTTTGATCCTCTTGAATTCAAAGCCCACAGAGCCTATTCTCAAGTTTTAAAAGTTGTCACAAAGATTGAGGGTGTAGCGGATTATTTTAAAGGTTTAAAATTGAAGTTAACTTCAGAGCCAAAAGAGGGAAAAAAGGGAGCTGAGAGGATCCCGAGGGATTTAAAAAATTTGAAAATGATTCTTTTTTGAAAGGAGGAAAGAATGAATTGCTACTATCATCCTGAAAAGGAGAGTAAGAATTTTTGCTCAAAATGTAACAAGCCCCTTTGTGAGGAATGCTCCATAGATACAAATGGGAAAATCCTTTGCAAGGATTGTGTTAAGGAAGAAGTGAAAAGGGTCTATATCAAGAAAAAATCTCCAAGCCTTGCAGCTGTTCTTTCGATTGTCCCCGGGCTCGGCGCCATATACAATGGTCAAATATTGAAAGGAATTTCTTTTATTTTAATTTTTGCAAGTCTTGTAGGTCTTGAGGACTATGCAAGTGGTTTTGAGAATGCAATCTTTGGGCTTATGATCGCAGGTTTCTATCTTTATATGATTATAGACTCCTACAATTCAGCAAGGGCAATAAATCTTGGTCTGGAAAATGCTTCCCTTTATCCAAAGGAAGGCTCAACCCTTTTCGGTCTCCTTCTTCTCTTTCTTGGAATTGCTTTCATGCTTGTCAATTTTGAGGTAATTCATTATGAGCACATTGTTAAGCTATGGCCACTTATATTTATAGTAATTGGGGCAAAAATGATTTATAAATGGAAAAAATCTTCTCAATAGGAGGGAAAATGGCAAAGAGAAGCTGGGACTCTTTAATTTTCGGGCTAATTCTTTTAATTCTTGGCATTCTTTTCCTTCTGAGCAACTTCGGCTACAGAATAAATGTTTGGGAAGTGATTGAAAAATACTGGCCTGTTCTTCTTATTCTACTCGGTTTGAAATATTTAATTGCCGGGATAAGGAAAAAATGAAAGCAAGAGATGTAATCCTTGCAATTCTTATAATCGCTTTTGGTCTTTCAATTAAGTATGCAAGAAGTTTAAAGGATGAAATTTCAGCGATCCTTCGTGGAAAAGAAATTTTTGATTTTGAAGAGGAGATTTTAGCTGAGGGAAAAGAAGAGATTCAGATTGAAGGTAAAAATTTAAATATTATTGTTGAAGGATGGGATGGAGGAAAAATTGAAGGAAAGCTCATAAAAAGCATTGCTTCCTACTCGAGAGAGGATGCAGAAGGACTTGCAAAAGTAATAAAGCTGGAAAAGGAAGAGGGTGAAAATTATGTAAAATTTAAAATTGAGAATCCTTTTGAATATAATTTCAATTTTTTCAAGTTCCGTTTTCCAGTATCTGATCTAACATTAAGTATAAAAGTTCCTTTCAGAAGCTCTCTTAAGATTATCTCAAAGCACTCAGACATTGAAATTTCAAGGAATAAAGCCTCTTCTGAAATAGAAAACACCCATGGAGATATAAAAATTATGGAATGTGAAGGTAATTTTTCAATAAAGAATTCCCATGGAGATATTGAAGTAAAAAATTTAAATGGAGACATAAAAATTTCTTCACCCCATTCTTCAGTGAATATAGAAGGCGCTACCAATGCCAAGATAGAAACAGGCTTTGAAGATATTTTCATAAAAAATTTGAAAAATTTAAAACTCCTCACAAGGCATTCTCCAGTGGAAATCTCTGGTATTGAGGGAGAAATATACATAGAAAACACTCATTCGGGAATCTCCATAAAGGATTCTTCCCTGAAGGGCGAGATTAAGGGAGAGCATCTCGAAATAGATGGAGAAGGAATTATAGCCAAGGAACTGGAAATTCGAAGTTCCTACGAACCCATAATTTTGAAAAGATTTTCAGGTAAAGGAAGAATTTATTCCAAACATAATGAAATTGAAATTGATGTTGGAAAAGGAAGCGACCTTGAAATAGAATGCGAGTATTCGGATATAACTTTAGACCTTGATGAGGAATGGAAGGGTGAAATTTCCCTTGAAGTATATAAAGGAGAGGTTGAAGCATCCGATCTTCCTCTGGATGTCGAAGGAAAAGGAGCGAGGAAAATATTTAAGTCAAATCTCGGAGGAAATAACTTTTTGTCAGTTAAAACAACCTATGGAAAAATTTTGATTAACAGAGTTGGGTATTAAAAATAAGATTTTTGAAAAATGAGGTGTAGTGCTTTTCGGCATTTTATGCCCAATTGAGGAGAATAGGTTTAGCTAAAATTAATTTTATAGGTAAGCCTTGATATTACTTTTAGATTCAAATAGAGGATTAAATTACTTATATCTTTTTTGTATTTTGTAACATACTTCACAAACTGATTTTCCTCATCAAACCTTAGTCTTCCTTCAAATTCTGATAGCTCATCCCTCACTTCTATTAAAAGATGCTGTAAAGATCTATAACGAGATTGAATTTCATTGAG
>JBBIMS010000017.1:6026-12494 GCA_037444285.1 Candidatus Aminicenantota bacterium
ATTGAAAAATGCAGGGATTGAGGGAATTGTTCTCTTTGTTTTATCTTCAAGCTCTTCAACCAGCTCGTCCAGTTCCTGAAGATAATCGAGATAAGCTCCCTTATCATGTAGCTTTTCATTTGCTTTTTCAAAAAGAACATTTAATTGAGTTCTAAGGGAATCTATAAAGCATTCAACTCCGAAATGGGGCCTTTCGAAGTTTAACAGATCAACAAAATCCCTTCCAATATAAAGCTTGTCTTTGTAATAGGAGCTCAGCTCTGAAGGGTCGTGGGAATAATATTTTACCTCAAAACTGTTATCCTTTTCCCTTTGTCTCAGTCTTGCTATGACAAGGAAACTATTCTGCTCAATAAAATAGCTGTTGTTTTCTATAATTGCAGTGTAAAAAATCATATTTTCAATGAGATAATTCCTTATCCATTCCAGGAGATCAACTTTTGGAGAAAGCAACTCCTCAGCTTTTACTTTCTGGCTGTTTGGGCTTAAAACATGAAAATTTGGAGATATAAGGAGTAGCTCATCACCAAGTCCAAGCTCAAGATGGAGATTCTTCAAAATATTTTTTTGAAAAGTGTCGAGATGTATCTTTCTTAAAAGTGGAAGTGATTTTTTATCAATATTTTGAATACTCAACAATTCATTCATCATTTTTTATATATCAAAATGAAGGGAAAAAATCAAATCAAACCAATCCTCGGTGAGAAAGGTTTTTGCAGGAATAACTTAAACGCTCCTTCCATTCTGCATTTGATATTAATCTTTTATCTCGAACCTTCCTTCAAGCGCCCTTGCAATTGTAACCTGGTCTGCGAAATCAATGTCCGAACCAACAGGAATTCCAATAGCCAATCTTGTAAGTTTTATATTAAAGGGTTTCAGGATTTGAATGATGTAATGACTTGTTGCTTCTCCCTCAACAGTTGGATTCGTTGCAATTATAACTTCCTTTATCCCCTCCCTTTCAATCCTTTTTACCAGTTCTCCAATCTTTATGTTTTCAGGACCTTTTCCCTGAAGGGGTGAAATGGTTCCAAGGAGAACATGATATTTCCCCTTATATTTTTCCGTTTTTTCTATGGCAGAGACATTGTAAGGTTCCTCAACAACACATAGAAGACTCCCATCCCTTTTTTCATCAGAGCAGATTTTGCAAGGGTCTATATCAGTTATATTATTACATATGGAGCAATACTTGAGTTTTTCCTTCACATCCTTTATTGCTTCTGATAAGGCATTAACATCTTCCAGAGGAGCCTTTAGAATGTAGAAAGAAATTCTCTGGGCAGATTTTGCTCCAATTCCAGGGATTTTTTTCAACTCTTTTATTAGTCTATTTAAAGGTTCAGCCCATTCAAACATGGCTTTGTTGAAAATTTATATATTGAAAAGTCCCGGAAATGGCATGCCCAGAGATTCAAGCTTTGAGCTCATCTCCTTTTCTACTTTGGAGGAGGCGTCGTTAAAGGCTGCAATAATAAGGTCTTCAAGCATCTCTTTCTCATCAGGGTTTATCACATCCTTTTCTATCCTCAGAGATAGAATCTGTTTCAACCCGTTCATTTCCACTGTAACCATTCCTCCTCCACTACTGCCTTCAACCCTCAACTCCATCATTTCTCTCTGGAGTTTCTCCTGCATCTCCTTTGCGGTTTTCATTAATTTTTGAAAATCAAAAATGTTCTTCATCTTCTTCTCCTTTTCCGATCTTTTTCATAGATATAATTTTACCATTCATTTCTTCCAAAAATATTTTGAGTAGGGGTGGAAGCTCCTCCTTCTTTTCAGCCTCTACTTCTCTGCTCTCAAAGATTATTAAAAAATCATTACCTGTCATCTCCCTTAGCTTATTTTCCAGGTATGTTTGATATTTTTTTATTGTCTCCTTCAGATGTTCTGTCTCCTTATCAAAAAACAGCTTTAATGTTTTACCTTCAATGGATATTAATGGCAAAAGTTTCATTGTTGAGCAAAGCCTCGGGTTTTCTTTCCCTATTTCATCAAGGAAACTATCAACATAAACTTTATTTTCCGTAGCGATCTCCTCCTTTGCAATTACCTCTTCTTTTTTAACCTCTTTCTGCTCAGGAATTTTCTTTAAAGATTTCTTAAAGGAGGATTCAGGCAGACCCTCTATGATTTTTTCGATGGGAGTGAGTCTTTTAAGATAGGACAACCTCAGGAGAGTTGCCTCCACAATATATCTTGGATAAAAGGATTGCCTTATGAGAGAATCAGCCTGAATTAAGATATTTATATACCTGAATAACTCCTCCTCACTGAATTTGGAAGCCTCTTCAATATATTTTTTTTCATCCTTTTCAGAGAGGGAAAAGAAATCGGAGGGTTTTTTGGTTATTTTTGTAAGATATATTGCCCTTAAATGATCCACAACATTTCTTATAAAATTTCTCAGATCCTTTCCTTCTTCCACCACTCTATCTATGATCTGGATTAGCTTTGCTCCCTCCCCTGAAAAAATAGAAGATGAGACTGAAAAGAGGGTATCCCTGTCTGTTATTCCTAAGATTTCATCCACATCCTCATCCTTTACCTCATTTCCTGAGTAGGAGATAATCTGATCAAGGAAAACTTCAGCATCTCTCAAGGAGCCATCCGCAGAGATTGCAATTTTTCTTAGAGAAGAGGGAGATATTTTTATCCCCTCTTTCTCAGCAATTTTTGAGAGGGCTTCAAATATCTCTTTATCGGAAATTCTCTTAAATTCAAAGTGCTGACTCCTTGAGACTATTGTTGAGGGGACTTTGTGAAACTCGGTCGTTGCCATTATAAAGATTACTCGAGGTTGTGGTTCCTCAAGGGTTTTAAGGAGAGCATTGAAGGCTTCTGTTGTGAGCATATGAACTTCATCAATAATTACAATTTTATACTTTGCATTCATAGGAGGGAATTTTACAACTTCCCTCAATTCCCTAACATCATCAATTCCCCTGTTAGATGCCCCATCTATTTCTATTACATCTATAGCTCTTCCCTCCTGAATCGAAACACAGAATTCGCACTCATTACAGGGATTTACTGTTGGGCCATTAACACAGTTCAGGGATTTTGCAAGAACCCTTGCTGTTGTAGTTTTTCCGACGCCCCTCATTCCTGAAAAAATATAGGCATGGGAGACCTTTCCAGAGAGGATTGCATTTTTTAAAGTCTGAGAGATAACCCTTTGTCCAACAATTTCATCAAGGGTTTTTGGGCGGTATTTTCTTGCAAGGACTATGTAGTTCATCTATTTTCCATAATAAAGAGGGCTCAGGAAAAGGTTCGCATGGGAAGGAACTCTTACCGTTGCTTCCTTTCGGACCTGGCGGGGTTCAGAGCCTACCATCGACCCTCCTGAGCCAAATATTTATCCTTCAATATTAACATAAATAACAATTTCTCAGAATAAAATTTTTTATGGCGGAGAGAGTGGGATTCGAACCCACGACCCCGATTTTATTCGGGGTACACGATTTCCAGTCGTGCTCCTTAAGCCACTCGGACATCTCTCCGTCCAATTATTAATAATACATTTTTCTTTCGAATCCTTCAATCCCTCCCGTTCCCTTTGGAATAAAGCTTTTTTATTAAAAAATTTCTGTTTCTGAAATTTTCACCGCAAACCCTTTGGTGTGTTATAATTTATTAGATGCCGATGTAGCTCAATGGCAGAGCAGCTGATTCGTAATCAGCAGGTTGAGGGTTCAAATCCCTCCATCGGCTCTTTTAAGATTATCTACTTGGAAACCTTGAAAAGGGAATCGTCAAGCTCAGGGTTCAATTCAATCGCCTCGAAGATTATCTGGGCTCCGCCACTCGGTCCTCCAGAAGACTGCATTGAAAAAGCAAATTTCAAGCCATCAACTTCCTTGTAATCACTAAAAACCAAGTTCAGTGTGAGAGGAGTCCCCTGCATATCTACGGTTGATTCCATCTTTATCTCAAGACAGGAATTGGTCTCAAGATAGTAGATTATTTCCTTCCCATCCTTTTTGATCACCTTTAGTTTATAAGCTGGTGTTCCCTCCACATCCTCCTTCTCCAGCAGTTCAATTTTTATTCCCTTTTCCTTGTAGTCAATGAATGGACCATCAAAATCAGCCTGTTCTTTTGCTGATTCAGCTTGTGCTCCTGTTACTTCTACTGGTTCTCCTGATCCCATGAAGGGATTGATCATCCATGCCTTCTCGCCGTCAAAGAAGGTTATGATCTTCTGCCCCTGAAACTCCATCTCCTGCCTCATAAGATTTGGTCTTTTGAAGTACATTACCATAGGAAATTCCATTCCCTGAGCAGAAACTTTTCCTATCATTTTTAAACTCTTCAGAGCCTTCAATTTTTCAACACCACCTTTTGACTGTAGATTTTTTGCAATGATCTCATCTACTGTCTGAGAGAATGCTGAACCCACAACAAAAACAAACATTAAAATAAATAAAAGATAAAAAGCTTTTTTCAAAGCTCCCTCCTTAAATTAATTTCCAAACAAAAATTCTAACCTTTAAAAAATTTTATGTCAAGCAGATGGTGGAAATATTCCTATTTCCCTGATGGCTTATCAGTCCTTTCTTTCCAGCTCTCCTTTTCTGAAATATTATATCTTCCAACATAGAAGGTTTTCTCTTTAAAGGGATCCAGCTTTATCTCAACAATCTCTTTCCCCCCAAGCTCTCTATGCCCAATCCAATTCTTTGGAACTTTAAATAGAATTTTCATATTTCTCGTGCTGAAATATCTTGAGGAAGGGAGGTCATTGGGACCGCCGGTGTTGGAAATGTCAACAGTAAAGGTCATTCCATAAAGTTCAGGTCGAACAACTGCTTCAACCTCTGAAAGCAAATATCCAAGAAGCTCCCCAAAGCTCATGAAATTCTTAACCCTCAACTTTTCAAATTCCTCAAACCACCAATCAAGCCAGTCAATCCCGAAATAAAGGAGTTCGTAATCGTGGGTATATACAATGAATGGAAATGATCTCGGTATCCAGATATTAACCATATAAGGGTTCCACTGGAGAAGCTTCGCTGATGTTGTTTCGATAAAATAAGGAACAATAAATTTACCACCTTTTAATATAAAAAAGTCCTTATCAATTCCATTAGCCATCCTATAACCGAAATTTTTAAGAACATCGAAGGTGTTCTTGGAATAGGCATTGGCAGGGAAAGCAAAGAAAGCAGGTTCCACACCAAACCAGCTCCTTATATTGCTGTATCCCTTTTCTATTGCATTCCACTGTTCAGAGTAGGAAGCATCAGAGCCATTATAATAATGATAAAACTCCCTCACCCAGGGATCAGGGGAGTATTTGGAAGGAGATGCACACCAGACCAATCTATGCAAATCGTAGTGAGTCCATCCGTGCTGTTGAATGTCAATTTTTTCATACTCCATTGCCTCTTTAACTGCTTTGTATTCTTCTTCAAAATCCATTATTTTACCAGCCCTTGTTCCAGAAACGAATTGATATTTTAAATCCTTTGTGTCATAAACTGTTCCGCATGTTCTACTGCTTATTTCCACACCATTTTTGAAAAGTTTCCCCCTCGATGGATTGGCATCATCAGGGAATCCAGTAACAACGAGAAGGCTCATTCCTGCATTGTGCTTTTTTAAAACCTCAACTGTCTGCCTCCAGTCGTTTCTATCCATCTTTTTATAAGATGGGAAGTAGGGGATTCCTGCAGGATCTGAGAGAGCAACAACAGGTCCCAAAGGGTCGTCAAATCTCATAAGAAGTGTCCCTTCCAGATCAAAATAGAGGAATCCAAATCCACTATTCTGGAAAATAGCTCTTCTCAGAAGAAGATGCCTTCCATCATATATTCCCCAATCAGAAGGGAAAAAGCCAAAGTAGTAATTTGTCCCTTTGTTATACTGGTAAGAGAAGAATACAGGATCGCCATTTCCAAGAGCATATTTTTTGATGGATTGCTCTGTCACAACCCCAATGAAACTGCCTCCATAGAGCCTTTCTCCTTCAAGCCCATTAACAATAAAAGGATCAGCGTCTGTAATGTCAAATCTATATGCTGACTTCAAACCTGAAAAGGATTTTATTCCAAAAAGGGATGAAGTTCTATCATCGGGAAAATTGAAGAAGGATAAAACACTTAGACCGTACTCTCCTGAAAGATCCTTTAGAATCTCGACTTCTTCATTGTTCAGATAAATAGAAGATCGGGATAGAATAACTGTGGAGTAAAGAAGGGTAATCCCTTTTTTAAGAAGCTCTCTCGTAATTCTTTGATTTACTTTTAGTTTGTCAAAGGGAATGTTCCAGCTCGTCAGCATTTTTTCAACAAAAAAGGAATTCAGATATTCGTCATAGTTATTCGCCCCTTCAATAAGAAGAACTCTGTAACGGACAGGATCTGAAAGGGAAATTGAATAGAAAAGGAAAAAGAATATGGCTAAAATGACAACTCTTTTCATGGCTTTTTCTCCTTAAAATTTAAATTTTTAGTT
>JBBIMS010000018.1:0-5209 GCA_037444285.1 Candidatus Aminicenantota bacterium
AACCCCATATTTTTCAAGAGCATCAACAATATATATAAGGTCTTTATACATAAGGTCAAGGGAGAACTGGGTTGAGAAATCTCCCTTAGCCATCTTACCACCCTTTATCTCCACAAGGGGGGACTTGTAAGCACCTGCTGACAGAACCTCAAGAACAGATTCAAGATTCAGCCCTCCCTTTTTTGCAAGAATCAGACCCTCTGCAAGGGAAACTGTCCAGCAAGCTCCAATAAGATTGTTAACCAGTTTCATTAGAGAGCCCATTCCATTCTCTCCCATGTAAACAACCTTTGAACCAAGGGCTTCAAGAATGTCCCTTTGCTTTTCAAAAATTTCCCTTTCTCCTCCTACCATTATTGCAAGGGTTCCAGACTCTGCTGCCCATGTGCTTCCAGAAACAGGAGCATCCAGGAAGTTGAAACCTTTTTTTCTCAGCCTTGATGCAATATCCCTTGAACTATCAGGAGATATTGTGCTCATATCTATGAATGTTGTCCCCTCAGATGCTCCATAGATACATCCTTCTTCTCCAAAAATAACATCTTCAACCGCTTTATGATCCCTCACCATTGTTATTACAACATCCCTGTTTCTTGCAACCTCCGATGGTTTTTTAAAGATCTCTGCTTTCCCTTGAAAATCTTTGGTCTTTTCATAGGTTCTATTACAAACTCCCACTTCATAACCCTTTTTAATAAGGTTAAAAGCCATAGGTTTTCCCATTAATCCAAGACCTATAAAACCAATCCTTTTCATCTTCATCACCTCAGAAATTATGTTATTAACTGGATGAACCTATGTCAAGAAAATCTGGAAATCTCTTTAACTCTATTATAGAATAAAGTTTTAATGAGAGATTTTTTTTATCCACAAAAGATTTCTGAATTCAGGTTTTCAGAGGGGAGAAGACTTGTAGCCTCTCTTATAATAACCCTTCTCTTCATGTTTGTAGAAATTTTTGGAGGGCTTATAACAAGAAGCATGGCTCTAATTTCAGATGCTTTTCACATGTTCACCCATGCCTTTTCCATAAGCCTTAGCCTTTTTGCAATAATCATTGCAAGGAAACCTCCCTGTCATCACAGAACCTTTGGTCTTTACAGGGCAGAAATCCTTGCTGCCTTTGTAAATGGCTTAACCCTTCTTCCGATTTCAGGGCTTATAATTTATTATTCCATAAGAAGACTTTCAAACCCTGCTAAAATCCTGGGATTTGAAATGTTTGTCATAGCCACCTTTGGCCTTTTTGCCAACATGGCAGGTATTTTTATCTTGAGGAAGGATTATAGAAATAACATAAATATTAAGAGTGTATTCTTCCATCTAATTGGAGATGCCCTATCCTCAATAGCTGTTCTATTTGCTTCCATACTGATTATATTGAAAAAATGGTTTTTTGTGGATCCAATCGTTAGCTTCGGAATATCCCTTTTGATTGTCAGCTGGGCATTTTCAGTCCTTAAAGAATCGGGGAAAATCCTTCTTGAGATGGCGCCAAAAGGGCTTGATATTGAAAAACTCAGCCTTGAGCTAAAGGAAAATTTCCCTGAAATAGATGAAATATCCAGTGCCCACATATGGTCAATTACATCTGACATGTTTGTCTTCTCAGCCCATTTATCAATTAAGGATGAAAATTTAAATCAAAACGAATTCCTTGGAAGAGTTTGTGACTATCTCCAGGCTCGTTATCCAATAATCGAATGCACTATCCAGATTAAAATTTGAGTTTTATTGAAAAAAGATTAATAATTAAATGCTGGAGGAAAAAATGATTGAGGTAAAATTTACAAAGGAACAATTTAAGTCTCTTTTGAAACTTGTATCAACTGCCACATGGGTTATAAATGCTTTCAGAGAAGAAATCATTGAAGAGTTCGATGAGCTTGAGGAATACCTTCTTTCCCATGCACATAAGGAAGGGTTTTCAAATCTCGTTGAATATGATGAGGACACCAATACCTTTCTTCCATCGGAAAAACTTGAAGATGAGATCCATGAGTATATAGAAGATTACAACGATGAGATATTCTGGCAGACACTCATAACCCGGCTTGCAATTAGAGATCTGGAAAGAGCGTATGGGAAATCAGCTGTTGAAAAAATGGAATTAAATGAGAGAGTAAAAAAGATAAGCCCCATTTTCGATAAATATGCTAAAGAATTTTCAGAGAATGGAATTGAAAATATTGTAATAACAAAGAAGGGGTTATGAAGATGTCTTGCTATTTCAGACATTTAAAAGAAATTTTTCAAGATGCAGAGATTGAAATATCAAAAGAAAATAAAAAAATCATTGACCAGAAAATCCATCAGTTTGTCGAGGTTCCTTACAAACATTGCCCTGAAGCATGGAAAAAGATAAAAGAGTGGCTCAAGGATGAAGAAAGGAAGAGGAGACTGATAGATTATTTGAAAAAGGAGCATTACGGGTTTTAAGTTTTAAAAACCCCACATTCAATTTCTTCCCCATCTAAGGTTAAATATCTTTTAAGAGCATCAACTGTTAGACAGGAGTGAACGGGCAAAACCATTATAATTTCACCAACTTTTATTTTTTCAAAATTCTCTCCGTCTGTCTTTAAAATTCCGTGCTCCTGAGAAAGAGAAGAGATAAAGGAATTTTTAATTATTGGACCCCAACTTTCTCCCTCTGGAAATGCAACATATCCAAAGATCTTTGTCCCATCTTTTCCCATAATAAAATCTTTCGAGAGATGAACCGCACCGCAATAAAGGATTATTTCTTTTCTATCAGGATGTTTGGCAACAACTGGGCATGCAACTGCTATTGCAATATCCTCTTCTTTGCATGTATTAAGCTCAAGCTGCATAACATCGTAAAAAACAAAATTACCAGGTCTTATCTCATCAATCCCTTCAAAATTCTCTACCAAACTGCATGTCGGAGTATCACCAATAGATATTTTAATCTTCTTTGACAATTCACCCTCTATTATATCCTTTACCCTTTTCATCTTTTGAACAGAGTCTTGATAAACCTCAAAAATCTCTTCCCTTGATTTACATTGATAGGAATGTCCAGCATGGGTAAGGATTCCTTCAAGATTAAGTCTTTCTGAATTTTCAATTTCCATGACAAGATTTAAAATTGAATTAAAATCATCCCATGGAATTCCAGTTCTCCTCGAGCCAACATCTATTTTTATCCAGATATTCACAGCATTTTCAAGGGAATCATCTAAAAATTTTACAACATCCTTCGAGAGGAAGAGAAGGTTAAGGGAAATTTTTGAGGTAAGATTTTTAACGGAGTCAATCTCCCGAATATTCACTGGAAAGGCAATCGTAATATCTTTCCATCCATTTTCAAAAAAATAATTTGCCATACTTACCGATGAAACTGTAATACCAGTAACACCGAATTCCCTGAACCATTCTCCTATTTTAGCAGATTGGTGGGTTTTAAAATGGGGTCTAAAAAATACTCCACTCCTTCTCGCTTTATCCGCCATTCTCTTTATATTCCTCAAAACCCTATCTTTGTTCAGAATCATTGTTGGTTTCTGAATCTTTTTAAAAATTTGGTTTATCATATTTCAATTCTCCAAAAATTAAGAAAGATATTTCTCCCTCCATATCTCGAAAAGGAGAAGAGCAAAAAGTCTGTGGCTATGATTTTCAATCCCTTTTATGTGCTCTTCTTTCATCCTTTTTACTTCTGAATAATTGAAAAGCCCTCCTTCCCTTATCCTTTTTTCCGAAAGATAATCTTCCATCAATCCCCTGAATTCCTCTCTTAGCCATTTTTTAATTGGGATTGAGAATCCTTCCTTCTGTCTGTAGATTGTCTCCTTTGGAAGTATCCCATCCATTGATTTCTTGAATATCCATTTTGTTGTAAAACCTCTAACTTTTAAATTCCCTGGAAGGGAAAAAACAAATTCAACAAGTTTGTGGTCTAAGAGGGGAGCCCTTGTCTCAAGGGAGCAAGCCATGGACATTCTATCAACTTTGACCATAATATCATCAACAAGATAGCTCTTTAAATCAAGGAATAGCTCTCTATTAATATCATCAAAGGACTTCATTTTTTCAAAAATCCACGAGAATGGCTCCCTATCATAAATTTCACCATTTCTTTCGATTTTAGAAAGGAAATCTGAGGAGTAAAGTCTCTTCTTTGCTGGATTGTCTAAGTATAGCATCCACCTAAAATGGGATAGCTCAGGAGGGAATTTTAAACCATCAGAAAATCTCTTTATTCGGTTTATTATTCCTTTTTTTACATCTTTTGGTGGGAGAAAATAGGAAATCACAGGGAAAATTGCATTGGGTATATTAAAGAAATATTTTCTCAGAATCCTTTCTGCTTTCTCAGCCAAGTAATGCTCATATCCTCCAAATAGCTCATCTCCTCCATCTCCCGAAAGAATCACTGTCACATGCTTTCGAGCCATCTTTGAGACAAGATATGTAGGAAATATCGAAAAATCTGACATTGGCTCATCAAGATAATTTACAAGCTCCCATATAAGCTCGAGAGCAGAAGGTTTTAGAACAAACTCGTAATGCTGGGTTTTAAAAAGTTCAGCAATCCTCCTTGCATATTTCAACTCGTTATAGGATTTCTCTTCAAATCCAATGGAAAAAGTCATCAATGGATCTGCTCCGAGGGAATGCATCATTGCAACTATTGAGCTTGAGTCTATCCCCCCCGAAAGAAAAGCTCCAAGAGGGACATCAGAAATCAATCTCAATTTCACAGATTCTTTTATAAGCTCTCTCAGCCTCTCCTTAATCTCCTCTATATCTGAAGGAACTTCAACTCTTTCAAGCTCCCAGTAACTTTTCTCCTGTGCACCCTTTTCATCGAAAATTAAATAATGCCCTGGCATCAACTTTTTTATTCCCTTGAAAATTGAAAGGGGTGATGGGATATACTCAAGGGTTAGATAGAGGTCAAGGGCATTTAAATCAAGCTCTCTTTCAACCCTTCCATACTTTAAAATCCCCTTTATCTCAGAGGAGAAAACAATTGTTGAGTCAGCAATTGTGTAATAAAGAGGTTTTTTCCCTATTCTATCCCTTGCGAGCAGGAGTCTCCTTTTTCTACCATCCCATATTCCGAAGGCAAACATTCCCCTGAGCTTTTTCAACCCCTCTTCCCCCTCCTCCTCATAAAGATGAATAATTACCTCTGTGTCTGATTTTGTCTTGAATTTATGCCCTTTCTCCCCAAGCTCTC
>JBBIMS010000018.1:5234-12412 GCA_037444285.1 Candidatus Aminicenantota bacterium
TCCATTATATGTTATCCATATTTTCCCATCCTCATTGCACTGGGGCTGATGGCCTGTTTCAAGATCAATTATCTTAAGCCTTCGAGCTCCAAGAGCAACTCCATTCTCAATAAAGAAGCCTTCATCATCAGGTCCTCTGTGGATAATTTGATCCGCCATGGATTTGATGGTTTCCATTTCTTGCTTTCTTCCTTTTAAATCAACTATCCCTACAATCCCACACATTTCAAAAAAGAATTTTAACCCACTGCAAGATTTAACTCAAATTAAAGTTTGATAGGGTATTTCTCCTACCATTGGCTTTTCCCCATTCAGCTTCGCTGCCTTCATTGACCCTGACCAACTTCTATCCTATCATTATTCCTATGAAAAAATTTTTTCTTCTCTTGATTCTAATCCTTTACTTTAAACCTCTTCTTGTTTCAAAAAATATTCTAATAACCTATGATGGAGAGAGGGAAAAATCTGAAGCCCTCAAATCTGCAATGTTTATTTACTATCTCCTCGACCATTTCTCTATAGATTCCAGAGAGGTTTTAAATGTAAGGGATTACAGGAAGGGGCGAATTTCCAGGAAAGACTTAGTTTTTGTTGTTTTTGAGGAGGGGTTTCCAGAGTTTGATGAAAACTTTATACTGGATCTGGGTAGCTTTAATGGAGAAATTGTCTGGATTAATATGCACATAGAAAGATTCCTTGAGAAGATTGAATATGGCATAGAATTTCAGGATTTTAAATATGGAAGAAACTGGAAAGTGATTTACAGGGGTGAGGATTTTCCTAAGGAGGAACCGGGAATGAATTTGATAAGGATAAAGGATGAAAATAAAGTTAAGCTAATCTCCAATGCCGTGGATGAAGAGGGGAATACCTTTCCTTATGTAATTAGAGCTAAAAATCTCTGGTATTTTGCAGATTCTCCCTTCTCCTTTGCCAATGAAGGGGGGAGATTCTTAATCCTTGCGGATCTTCTCCACGATATCCTCAATGAACCCCATCCTGAGTCCCATCTTGCCCTTTTGAGAATTGAGGATTTAAATCCTGAGGATGAGCCATCCTATCTGAAGAAGATTGCAAATTTTCTTTCAAAGGAAAAAATACCATTTCAGATCTCCCTGACCCCCTTCTTTAAAGATCCTGATAATCAGTATGAGAGAACCCTTTCAGAGAATCCTGAGCTTGTTGATGCAATTAAGTTTGCAGTGGAAAAGGGAGGGACTACTGTCCTTCACGGCTCAACCCATCAGTGGAGAGGGGTTACTGGAGAGGATTATGAGTTCTGGGATGATATAGCAGGAAAACCCATTCCCAATGAGTCACCTGACTGGATTGACCAAAGGGTGAGGAGTGCAATTGAAGAGTGTGTAAAGAATGGAATTTATCCCCTTTCATGGGAGACCCCCCATTACTCTGCATCAAAAAATGCATACAGAATAATCTCAAAATATTTCAATACCTTTAATGAAAGGATTATGTCCGCAGAGATAAGCGGAACCCAGCAGATATTTCCATATCCTGCAAATATAAAAGATCTGGGAATTCTTTTAATTCCTGAGAATTTAGGATATGTTGACTTTCAGAAGCCAGAACCTGAAAAGATAATTGAAAGTGCAAGAAATATGCTTGTTGTTAGGGATGGGATTGCTTCCTTCTTCTTCCATCCCTTTGTCCCAATAAAAAATCTCAAAATGATTGTAAAAGAGATGAAAAAGATGGGTTGGAAATTTATCTCTTTGAGGGATTTCCCCTGTGAGCTTAAAACAGAATCCTTATGGGTAACATCAACTGGAGGAGAAGGTAAAATTAATTTGAGAAATCAATATATCCATGAAATTCTAATAGAAAGGAGCGGGAAGATATTAATTGAGAACTTCTCAGCCCATAGACAAAATGGAATTTTCAAAAAAAGCATAAAGATTCCAGATGGTGGTCTATATGTCCTTGAGGGGCTTGACTTTCTCCCTGAAAGAAGAAAAGGATTGAAGGATTTAGTTTCAGAAAAATTTTTCCCCAAGAAAGAAATTAAAGAAATTTTGAAAGTTCCAGATGTCCTTATCATCAAAAAAGAAAATGCGAAGGAGGAAGAGAAATTCGATCAGGAAAGTTTTGAATCTGTTTTTAAAATATTTGGTTTCAAACCAAAATCTATAAATAGAGAAAAAATCATTAAGACCAATCTAAGAAATTTTACAATTGTGTGTGTCCCATACCCTTCAGCAAAGGAGATGGAGAAAGAAGAGATAAATTCATTGATTGACTTTGTGGAAGGGGGAGGAATACTTATAACAGATGGGAAAACTCCCCTTTCAGAGAGTCTGGGAATTAGATTTGAAAAAGAGAAGAAAGAGATCAAGGAAGTTAAAGAACTATCAATGCCGGTCCCCAATCTCTACTGGAATCCTCCTGTGGTTCTGGAAAAGTTCATGGCTGATGAAGGGGTTTTCCTTTCAAAGGATGCATGGTCTGAGCAGCCCCTTGCTCTTATCAAGCCTTTAAAGAAGGGAAAAATTCTTTATTTCGGGACAATTTTCGATCCCTTTACACCCTTGGGCATTTCCCGTTTCCCCTATTTCCCCTTCTATCTTAAAAATTCCCTTAAGATTCCATTCAATGCAAAAAGGAACAGGCTCGAGTTCTATTTTGACCCAGGGCTCAGGCAGAATGTAAGTCTTGAAAAACTTGTGAGAAGATGGAAGGCATCGGGCGTTAAAATTGTTTATCTTGCAACCTGGCATTTTTACAGGACCTACAAATTTGACTATAAATATTTCATAGACCTTTGCCACAACTTTGGAATCTCTGTTTATGCCTGGTTTGAATTTCCCCAGGTAACACCCCTCTTCTGGGATGAAAATCCCCACTGGAGGGAAAAAACCGCTACTTCTGCCGATGCTCTATGCCACTGGAGACTCCTGATGAATCTATACAATCCATCATGTAGAGAGGCTGTTAGGGAATTTTTCTGGAAAATACTCATGGATTACGACTGGGATGGGGTTAATATTGCAGAGTTAAATTTTGACACAAATAAAGGAGCTGAAGACCCTTCAAAATTTACTCCCATGAATGATGATGTTAGAAGGGATTTCAAAAAGATAAATGGCTTTGACCCAATAGAACTTTTCAATCCCAAATCTCCTTTTTATTTCAAGAGAAATCCCAATGCTTACAAGAAATTTTTAATTTTTAGAAAAGAAATTTTAAAAGACCTTCATATTTTCTTCCTTAATGAGATTGAGAAGATAAAAAGGGTGAAAGGAAAGGAGATGGAGGTGATTGTGACTGCAATGGATTCAATAATTCACCCTGAAGCTTTTGAGGAGACTGGAATTGACACAAGGGATATAATATCCCTTATGGAAATTTATCCATTCACCCTCCAGATTGAAGACCCTTCAAGAAGTTGG
Organism: Candidatus Aminicenantota bacterium; assembly: GCA_037444285.1. Lineage (GTDB taxonomy): Bacteria > Acidobacteriota > Aminicenantia > JBFLYD01 > JBBIMS01 > JBBIMS01. The sequence continues at coordinate 8,642 of JBBIMS010000018.1, forward strand.
ATTCTACCACCTTCAAGATACCTTGATTATTTTAATGTTTATAAGAATTTTGTAAAGGATAAAGATAGATTGATGTTTGACATAAACTGCATTGGAAGAAGGGATGTATCAAAGACAAATCTTCCCTCCTCCCTTGCAACAGGAACTGAACTTGCACAAACCCTTTATTTTGCAATACAGGCAAATGGAAGAGCCGGGATATACTCTGAATCAACTATTCTACCAGCTGACATGGATATTCTATCCTTTGTTTTTGGAAAGGATATTGAAATCTCAAAAGGGGATGGGAGGTATTTGCTAAAGGCAGAAAAGCCTTTTCTCCTCTCCCTCAATTTAACAGAATACACCCCCTATCTGGACGGTCAGAAATGGCCCCTTTATGGAACAAAGGGAATTTACATACCATCAGGCTCCCATATTTTATCCTTCAAAAAAGAGGGAGTCATTGAATTAGCCCTCTCCCATAGGATCGAGTTCGATGGTGAGATAACTAATTTTAAAGAAGAGAATGGTAAGTTTATCTTCTTTTACAACTCACAACTCCCTGTTTCTCTAACCTTTAACAGGCCTCTTCAGGAGGTAAAATTGGATGTAAATGTTCTTTCAATACCAATGGATAAAAATGGTGTTATCCTTCCTAAGGGGGATCACAAGCTTGAAATAACTCCAACGAGTTCTTTCTCTTACACCCTTGATGTTATTGGGTATCTGAGTTCTTCAATATTTTATTTGCTTGGATTTCTTTCGGTTGCCTTACTTTTCTCACTTTACATTTACTCAAAAATTAAAAGATGAAAGAATTATTAAAAACAACGATAAACTCAATATTTGTTTTTTCTGTAATTTTTATATGGTTAATGCTTCTCTATCAGTTCATCCTCACTATTGGAGGATTTTTATGGAAAAATAAACTTTCAAAGGAGAATTATAATATTTCTGAAGATAGGCTCCCATCTGTATCCATCCTTATTCCTGCAAGAAATGAGGAGAAGGTTATAGAAAAACTTATTCAGGGACTTCTTCAGTTGAAATATCCAGAGGAGAAAATGGAAATCATCGTTATAAATGACGGTAGCGAGGATAGAACTGAAGATATTGCAAGAGATTTTGCTTTAAAAGATAAAAGGATAAGAATCTTAAACATACCAAAAGAGGAGTCGGGAAGAGGGAAGGGAGATGCTCTCAACAGGGGCTTGAAAGAATCAAGAAATGATGTAATAGCAGTCTATGATGCAGACAATATCCCTGAGCCTAATTCCCTTTACAAATTATGTGAAGCCCTTCTTTCAGAAAAAAAACTCGCAGGATGTGTTGGGAAGTTTCGTGCTTATAACAAAGGGAAGAATCTTCTTACAAGGCTTATAAACATTGAATCGATTGCATTTCAATGGATAATTCAGGCAGGAAGATGGTTCTTCATGAAAATTTCCTTCATCCCTGGAACAAACTTTGTAATATGGAGAAAACTCCTGGAAGAGCTTGGTGGGTGGGACAGCAAAGCTCTTACAGAAGACTCTGAGTTGACCTTTAGAATTTACGAGAGAGGATATAGAATAAAATTCCTTCCAATTGTAACATCCTGGGAACAAGAACCAGAGAGATTGAAAACATGGATCAGGCAGAGGACAAGATGGGCAATTGGTAATAGTTATATCATCTCAAAATATCTGAAAAAAATTTTCAAGACAAAATTAAATTTTTCTTTGATTGAGCTTCTAAATCTTTTTTACCTCTATTATCTCTTTGTATTTGCAATTCTCTTTTCGGATCTCCTTTTCACTCTTGCCCTGGCTAAAATTGTCAGAATAACAGTAATTGGACCATACAAAGAACTCTGGGCATTTGCTTTCTTCCTTTTTTTAATCGAAATTTTAATCGCCCTTTCCTTTGAAGGAGAGGATAATTTATCCAATTTTCTTCTGTCAATTTTTGCATATCTGACCTATACAAAATTGTGGGTATTTGTTGTTTTAAGAGCCATATTCTTTCAGCTTTTTTCAAAAAAAGGGAGAAAATGGGAAAAAACAGAAAGGTTCTGAGTCCTTTACTTTACAAAATGAGCTCCCCTGCTTCTCTTATTTCTCAATGCAAATTCTGCAACAATAAGGGCAGTCTGGATACCATTCCTCAAAGAAATTAAAGTCGGTGTTAGATGGGCTCTTTTGTAGAAGTCTTCAATTCTGTTTCTCAAATATCTCAGATCAGCAACCCCCCTTTCCAATCTTTTCCCTGTTCTTATTATTCCTACATAGTTCCACATTGTTGATTTTATACTGAACCAGTCCTGTTGAATCAAGGCTGGGTCAACCTCTTCTTCCACTTCAGGATATATCCATGGAGGTATCTCTGACTCCTTATAGGGTTTTTCATTGTCAAAGTTTTCAGCTATATGTTTTCCTGCTCTTACCCCCCAGACAAGCCCTTCAAGAAGGGATGTGGAGGCAAGACGATTCGCCCCATGAAGACCAGTTCCTGAAACCTCTCCCACTGCATAGAGATTCTTCAAAGAGGTTCTTCCCCATATGTCCACCTGAACCCCTCCACATATGTAATGGGCTGCAGGAACAACCGGAATTGGTTCCCTTGTTATATCAATTCCCAGGGAAAGGCACTTGGAATAAATATTTGGGAATCTTTTCTTTATATCTATTTTGCTATAACTCGCAATGTCAAGATAAACATAATTGTCCCCCCTTGCTAACATCTCCTCATATATTGCTCTGCTAACCTCATCCCTTGGTGCCAAATCCTTTAGAGGAGAATATTTCTCCATAAATGTCTCCCCACTTTTTGTTTTCAATCTCGCTCCTTCCCCTCTTACAGCCTCTGAAATCAAGAATCCATCCGCATCCTTATGGAAAAGGGATGTGGGATGGAACTGGACATACTCCATATTTATAAGCCTTGCACCAGCCCTCTGAGCCATTGCAAATCCATCCCCTGTTGCACAGGGAGGATTTGTGGTATGGAGATATATCCTTCCAAGCCCTCCCGTTGCAAGAACAGTGTATTGGGCAAATATTCTTTCAACCCTCTCCTCTAAATTATTCAAAACATAAGCTCCAATACATTGAGGTTCTCTGTAAAGGGCAAGGGGATTTGTTGAGTGATGGGGGAGTGTTAGAAGGTCTATTGCTGTAAAATTGGTTAGTATCTTAATGTTTTTAAATTCCTGCGCCTTCCTTGAAAGGGCACTCTCTATTGCTTTTCCTGTCTCATCCATGCAGTAAAGGATTCTCCTCCTTGAATGGCTACCCTCCTGAGCAAAGTCAATCTCTCCAACAGATGTTTTACAAAATTGGACACCAACTTTTTTGATGAGAAAATCCTCAACAAGTTTAGGACCTTCCTTTGTTATTATTTCCACTGCTAAAGGATTGGAAATACCATCTCCTGCCTCAATTATATCCTTTGCAAGAAGTTCTGGAGAGTCATTCCTTCCAAGGGTGACAATTCCACCCTGCGCATAAAATGTATTGGATTCCTCAATATTCGGCTCCTTATTTATTAAAATTACATCTAAACCCAGCTCAGCTGCAGTAATTGCCGCTGAAAGCCCAGCAATTCCAGAGCCTATAATTAAAACATCGCAGTAATGCTTTATATCTCCCATCTAAACTATCTCCAGCATTCTTCTAAGAGCTATCCTTGCACCCTCTGCTATTTCCTCAGGAACAACAACTCTTCCCCTGAGCTCACCCTTCAGAAGACCATCAAGGACATTCAAAAGTTTTTCAGGAGTGACTTTTGCCATCTGGCAGCATCTTGATT